>NZ_QGHD01000003.1 GCF_003148885.1 Hallerella porci
ATGCTCCGTCTTTGCCAAAAATTGGCTTTCCTGTTTTGAACTGAGATGCTGCTTTTTTGATCATCTCTTTATATTCTTCGTGTGTCATCATAGTTCCTCAATTTACATCATTTTTCAAATGATGCTTGGTGGTGAATGACACAGTTTTATGGATAGAGTCAAAACTTACAGAATAAACAAACCGTAAAAGTCTTGTATATTTCAAAATACTACTATCCATACTTGGGCGGAGTAGAAAATATTTGTAAGTATTTAGTGGAAGGGGTTTCCAAAGATTTTGAAACCGCTGTAGTTTGTTTTAATGATTGCAATAAAAATCAAGTGGATGAAGTCAACGGGCATAAAATTTATCGCGTCGCTTCGCAGTTAATGATAGAACGCCAAGCGTTGAGCCTTTCGTATCATCGGATGTTAAAAAAAGCAATTCGGGAATTTCAACCTGATATTATTCATTTCCATGCGGCAAATCCGTTTCCGGCGGCTGTTTTATTGATGGTAATTCCAAAGCAGGTAAAATTGGTGATTCATTGGCACATGGATATTACAAAGCAGCGATTGATTTATCCGCTTGTAAAACCCGTTGAAACTTCTCTTTTGAAACGCGCTAATTTAATTGTTGTGACAAGTCCACAATATAAAGAATCATCGATTCCGCTTCGTCCTTTTTTAGATAAAGTTGTCGTTGTGCCGAATGCGATGGATTGCAAAAATTTTGAGCCAAAACCAAATGATGCGGCAGTCATTCAAAAAATCAAAGAAAAATTTCCCCAAAAAATTGTCTTTTTTGTGGGGCGGCATATTGAATATAAAGGTTTGCCTTATTTATTAAAAGCGGAACCATTTATCCAAAGCGATTGCGATATTGTGATTGCGGGCACGGGTCCTTTAACCCCCAAATTAAAAGCCGCGTGTAAATCTTCTCGGGTGCATTTTGTGGGGCGTTTAAGCGATGATGATTTGCGTTGCTTTCATTATGCGGCATCCGTTTTTGCATTTCCTTCGATTACACGAAACGAGGCTTTCGGGGTGGCAATTGCAGAAGCGCAATTTTGCAACACGCCGGTCGTTACATTTACCATTCCAGGAAGCGGTGTAAATTGGGTCAATTTAAATGGGGTGACGGGATTTGAAGCTCCGAATAAAGATGTTCAAGCTTTTGCAAAAGCCATCGATTCTCTTTTACAAAATGAATCGTTAGCCAATCAATTTGCGATAGCAGGGAAGCGCCGCGTCGAAGAAAATTTTACGATTGAAAAAATGGCAAAAAAAATGGAAGAAGAATATCTTCAAGTCATGCGGAATAGATGACAAACCCCTAGTCACCGCTGACGCGGCTAGGTGTTTGCCCCTTCGGGCTTAACACTCATTTCATTCGCGTTAAGCTCAAAATTTACTTCCACGCACTTCGTGCACGAAGTAAATTTTGTCGGCCCCTCTTCTCGGGTCCGAGTCTTTCGGAATAAAAAAGAAAGCCACCATAAAGGTGACTTTCTTTTTTTAGAGCGGGAAAAGGGACTCGGACCCTCGACCCCGACCTTGGCAAGGTCGTGCTCTACCAACTGAGCTATTCCCGCGGGGGTGACCCCAATTTAGAATTAAAAATTTCTTTTGTCAAGGGGAAAAGATTAAATTTCTACCTTTATTTGCATGAATTCTCTCTATGTTCACATTCCGTTTTGCTCAAAAATTTGCGGTTACTGCGATTTTTCGACGGTGGGCGGCGCGCCGCGGCTTTTTGCGGAGTATGTGGACTTGCTTTTGCGCGAAGCGGAGGAGCGTTTTGCGAAAGCGGGAAATTTTGTGCAGAATTTTCAGACGGTTTATTTTGGCGGGGGAACGCCGTCGGTGCTTCCGCTGAAAGAATTTTCCCGATTGGTGCGCGGGCTCGAAAATTTGGGAGTGAAATTTTCGCAAATGCGAGAAGTCGATTGGGAATGCAATCCCGATTCGGCGACAGAAGAAATCGTGGAAAACGCGATTTCCCTTGGCGTAAACCGCATTAGTCTCGGCATTCAAAGCTTTGATAATCGCATTTTAGCGGAAATCGGGCGAAGAGGAAGCGCAGAACAAGCCCGCGAAGCGCTTCAAAGATTGCAGAATTTTCAGAAATCGTCCAAATCGTTGCGTTTAACCGCCGATTTAATGTTTTGGCTTCCGAAGCAAACTTTAGAAGATTTTGAGCGCGATGTGAAAGAACTTGCGGATTCGGGAATTGGTCATGTGAGTTTTTACGGGCTCATTTTAAACCCAAAAACCGTTCTCGGAAAAAAATTTGCGCAGAAAAAGCTCGATTTAGACGAAGATTTATACCCGAAAATGTATCGAGCAGGAGTAAAAATCCTCGAAAATGCGGGAATTGAACGCTACGAAGTGTCCAATTTCGCAAAAATCGGCGAAGAAAGTTTGCACAATCGCAATTATTGGCTGCGGGGCGAATACATCGGGCTTGGTCCGAGCGCTCACAGTTTTCGAGAGAGCGTCCGCGCAGCGGCTCCCGCGAAATTTAATGCTTGGAAAAATTGGGTTCTCGCAGGCGCCGAAGAATCCGCGATGGAAATTGACCGCTTAGGAAAACAAGAAAGAATTGAAGAAAAAATTTGGCTTTCGCTTCGGACTCGCGAAGGCTTGGATTTGCAACGCCTTGAATTCGAAGAATTTACAAAAATTCCCGAACAAAAAATCGCTAGCTGGGAAGAAAAAGGCTACCTGAAAAGAGACGAAAATCGCTTAATTCTCCAAGGCGACGGCTGGCTTTGGATGGACGAAATCGTGAGCGATTTCATTTAGAACAATTGACGAAACATCAAATTCCTACCTTCTAATTTGCTTTTCTATTCTATCTTGGAGTATTGTAAAGTTGGTTATCTTTAAATGTTTTCGTTTTTTTTACATTTCCCGATATATTTTAGGTGTAAGGAATATCACAAATCGGTTGGTTTGTGTCAAATTTCTGCGAGACTTTGATCATGATGCGTTCTGTTGTGGCATGCGCACCCATTCGGGTTTTTGGATTCATCCTGCTGTTAGCGGGGATGGTTTTCGCTTCGACCCCAGAATGCCCTGAAAAGGGAAAGTGCAAATACTACTCCATTTATACTTCTCCGATTTCTTATTTATGGAAGACTTCTAGCGGATTCGAAATGAATCCGGATAGCGCAATTCGCGGGGCGACTTTCTTCACTTATGCGCCGAGCGATACGCTGATTTTAAATCCTTGTACAAAAGATTATGCGACGGGGAAGACAACTTGTGATCGTTCTAAAACTCTTTCGCATCCGACGGAAAAAGTCACCGCGGATACAGAAAAAGGATTTTTTTATGCGCGGGCTTCTTCGAATTTTCCTGCCGAAAATTTAGCACTCGGGATGGCGGTTGAAGCGGATGCGACGCCGACGATTTTCCGCTATTATACATTCTATGTCGCCGATTTGGAATTTTTCATTTTAGACGAAAAAGGCGAAAAAATTCCGGTGAATTCCAAAACGCAACTTTCAATTCCTGTCGATTCGGCGCTTTCTGTTTCGGTGCGTGCGGTGATTCCTGTCGGACCCGATTCGGGGCGAACCGATACGACGGTGAATAAATACGCCTTTTATTTAAATCCGGCTCGCGGAAGTGAATCGCTCGTTTTTACGACGATGGCGGGCGATACGACGGATCGTGTGATTTTAGAACGCGGCGAGGGGAATTTTCAGGTGCACGCTTCCGCTGCGGTTTCGGGCGGAAAATTTACGGCGAGCGGTCTTGTCAATCCGAAGGATTCTTCGTTCTTTGTGAATGAAACTTTCCCGGGAAATCTCACTTTTGAAAATCCGGATTTGCCGTCTCTTGATAGCGCATTTATTTATGATGCAAATGGCGATGGCATCGGCGATAGCATTATCGCTTACTATTCGGGGAAAACGGATTCTGTTTCGTGGGATAGCATTTTCCACAGTTGGCCAAACGATGGCTCGATGAAACAGTATGCGGGCGAATACAAGCAGAACTCTTCTTTGACTACTATGGAACTTTTGGATGTGAAAACATCGCTTCCGAAAGATTCGGGAAAAGGCGATTTGAAAGTTTATGTGACTTCGAAACTCAGCGGCACGAGTGCGCCGTTATCGTGTGAAATCGGCGATCGGATTGGGCCTGCAATTCAGCGTGTGACTCTTATTCCAGGTGTGAATGGCGCAAAAGATACATTGGTCGTCGACTTCAATAAAAAACTCGACGAAAATTTTGAAAAAGGTTCTGCGCTGCAACTTTCAAATGGCGATAAAGTTTATGTGAAAGCGATTGAAAAAGACGGTCTGCGTTGGACATTTACTGCTGATGCGGGGAAGGTTTTGGTCGGCGATTCTCTCTCGATTGTGCGGGGAATTGGCGATACGGGACTTGTTGCAGCAGACGGTAATGTGCCGGGCTACAATCGTCCTGTGTGCGTTTCAAATGCGGGCCGCGTCTATTTTTCCAATGAAAATAATGGCTTCTTTGATTCGGACGCCGATGGCAGAATGGATTCTGTTTCGGTGGGCTTTGAAAATCCGCTTACCGAAGAAGATTTGGCAAATCTTCAACTGCAATTCTTCTGGAAAGATTCGTCGGATAGCGTTCTCATCTTAAAACCCGAATCGAAAGATTTGATTCTTTCGGAAGACGGAAAAGTGGTTTCGTATAAATTAACGAAAGACGAAGTGGCAGCGGTGAAGCCGAATTTGACAGCGATTGAAGACGCGGATAAATACGGTTATGCGGCGCTCAAAAATATCTCGGAAGTGAACGGCGATACGGTTTCGCAGTTGCAGTATTTGCAGATGAACGATCGCATGGCGCCTGTTATCACTTCGACATTCCTTTCGCCCGAATCAAAAGACAAAGAATCGCCAGATAAATTGACTCTCCGCTTCTCGGAACCGGTCGATGTGAATGCGATGACAAATCCGAATTTCATCGGTTTCCTCGTCGATAGCGATACGGTTTATTTTGATTTTTCCCTTGCAGAATGGAATGATTCTTGCACACAAGTTTCGCTCAAAATCGCAGAAGATGTGAAGCTTCTTTCGCGGGCAAATCCGAATGATTCGCTCTTCATCAATCCGAAAGCGACCGTTGCCGATTTAAGCGGCAACGCTGTTCTCGCTAATACAAAGACGACGGGAATTGAAGGCGATCCGCGCGTGGTGATGGAAACTGCTTCGCTCGTGGGCATTAACCGTGACGCACTTGCGCCCGATGCACCGGCGTTCTCAACGCGATTCTTCCCCGAAGGCACTTCGACAAAAAATGAAATGGGCAAATCTCTCGGCGTGATGCTCGACATCGGATTTGCGACGATTTTTGATGATTCAACCGGCGAAAAATTAGACTTAGACGAAGTCGGTTTGCATTGGTCTATGGATGTTTATACGAATTTGGGCACATTTGTCGCTTCGGACGGTGGAACAATTCACTGCGACGATAAAGGCTTCGAAGGAAATTGCTTTGAACATGCAAAGCGTCTTTATTTGCGCTGGAATTTGCGCTCAAACGATGGCCGTAAAGTCGGCGTTGGCGCTTATCTCGTGCAATTTGAATTAAAAGTTTATGGTAAAAAGCATTCGTATAAATACGACAAAATTTTCAAGTGGGGCGTTCACGGCGGCAAAACCGGTCTTGCGCTCGACGACTAAACGGAGGATAACGAGATGAAAACGATCGAAAAATTCTTCCTTGCCCTCGGGGCAATTTTGGCAAGTTCTACGGCAGCGAATGCCGCAGACGTTTCTATTCGAACTCCGTATAACCCGGCAACGGGAATTTGGATTCAGCAAGTGGGCGATTTGTATCCGTCGGCGAGTACATTCGAAACGGTGTATTATACGCGGTATAGTGAACAGCTCAGCGCAAAAGCGGTGGACTATTACTACGATGGAAACGGTTATTTAAAACTGTATAACCGTCGTCTTCTCTGCCGCACCCGCGGAGCGGATGGAATTATTCACCATCCTGATGGCGATTTAGTCGTTGCTGGCCAAAATAATAACGAAATTTATAAAGTCAGCAAATCGGCGAAGGATACGCTTACCAATCAATGCGTGACGAAAACGGTTTCGTCGCAAGTCGGATCTTCTACATTCCACTTGATGATGAACCCCGATAATACGGTTCTTTGGTCTGCGGGTATTCCCGGAAACTTGGTGAGCTTTGCGACGGATTCCACCGGAAAAATGGATCGCATTCGCCAAGTGAAAGTTTATGGAGATGTCAATAATATCACGACAATCGTCTGGGACAAATCGCAGCAGGCTTATTACACGCGTTCGGATAATATGGGCGAAGGCTCGTATGCGCAATTTGGAAAAATCGTGGATACGACTTGTGCGATTAACGCAAAACCTTGCCCCGCAAATCAGATTACCGGACTCAAAACGAAGACTTTGATTTCGGGATTAAATGGTGCGCATGGTGCGAGCTTTGACGATTACTCCGAAACGATTTTGCTTTTCGGGGGAACGCATATCGTGCAGATTGATCCGAGTAATCCGTCTAAGATTGCTGCCGATGTGGATTTGAACAAATATCTTTTCACGCCGTCGAATGAGAATCATTGGGTCGGCTATAATCGTTGGCTTTTGGACCAAGGAACGGCAGACCATAAAGGCCATATTTTCGTTGCGTCCAATTCGGGACATTTGATTTTTGTGGACTTTACTTCGAACCCGAACAAGCTTATCGACAATAACATTTTGATTCATGTGCAGTGGATTGATAACTACTTGGATGATGTGGCTCCGATGGCGGGCGCAGGCTCGAATCGTCAATCGGCGAATACCGAAGGCGGCAATGTTGTGTCGTCAAATTCGCATTCTTCGAGCGCATCGGTTTACAAAGAATCGTCTAGTTCTAAAGTGAAATCGTCGAGTTCAACAGGAACCTCGCGTTCATCTTCTTCGAGATCTTCATCGAGCAAAAGTTCGTCGAGTTCCGTCAAAGGCGGAAGCTCGGGCTCGGATAATTCTTCGAGTTCAATTGGCGAAGGCGGAAATAGTTCTTCGGGCAAAACAGGTTCTTCTAGCTCGGTGGGCGAAGGCGGTGATAAATCGTCGAGTTCAAACGGCGGCGATGGCGGAAAATCTTCGAACTCGGGAACAGGCACGGGCGAAGATCCGTCTTCTAGTTCGAAGGGCGGCAGCGGTAGCGAAGAAGAACCGCAAAATTCTTCGAGCTCTAACGGCGGAAATGGCAGCGAATGGGTGCCGCCTTGGTCAAAGGATTCCACCTATTCGGGATTTGACGATGACGGCTCCGAAGATAAGGGCGGTTCCGACGCATATCCGACAAATGATAAGCGCGACAAGGGCGATACCTTGGTGACAAACGGCTCCATTTTGGTTCCGTCTTCTTCGCAGTCTTCGGATACGAATCACGTTGTGATTAACGGTGAAACTTATAAAAACGATAGCACGCAGAAATCAATTCCGCTTCCGACTTACGGCGCAGATTCTTCTTACGCGACAGGACGCGAACGGGTGAATGTCGGCGACGTTATCCAGATTACTCTTGATGCAAATAAAATCAAAGATTACTTCAGCGATTCGGATTCGCTTTTCATCTCGGGCACGGAAGGACTTTTGTTCGTTGATCCGAAGCATCCGAGTTCTCCGAATGCAAACATTTCTGTCGGTGTTGGCGATGAAGATGTGACGATTTGGGTCACCGCCGATACGACGGTTTCTGTGGGCAGTATTTACTTTACCGATAAAGATGGTCATTTGATTATCTTTGATGGCATCAATTTCTACGACCCGATTCCAGCGGCAGAAATCGGCTACATTCAAGATTCCGATGACGATGGCTTCTTGGATTCGATTGAAGTAATTCTCGCAGATACAATTCCGAAGGGAATGACCGCAACAGGTCTTGCCATTCTCATCGACGGCGATACGCTGCCCGTGCACAATGCTCTCTCGGTTTCGAAGAATCGCATTTTCGCAAGCGCAGACGGATTACAAATCAAGTCGGATAATTTCCCAGAAGATGCGAAAGTGATTATCACTTATACGAGTGAACAGACCGGCGCCAATTATCGTCGCAAAGGCAATTTGCTCGAACTCGGTTCGCATGTGATTAATCAAGCTTACGCCATTCGGAATTTGCACGGACGCGATTCGCTCTTTATCGAATTTAACGTCGATATTATTCCGGCGGATTTGAAAAATCCTGAAATGGTCACTTGGTTAAATGGTCAAGGCTTTGATTTGGACGAAGTCAATGTGTATCTTCCGACGAAGAATACGATTATCCTTGTCGGCGATTCGCTCAAATTGAACGGCAAAACCGACTACGTGACTTTGGCACCGGGCGCAGTTTTTGAAAATCTTTCGTTCATCGCTTCGGCAGAATACGACCGTCAAGTTCCGGTGAAAGTGGTGGATCGTTTCCCTGCAATGAAAACGGTGGAATATTACGATACCGATGGAAACGGAGAATTGGATTCTATCGCCGTTCGCTTCTCGACGAAAGTTACTGCCGAGGAATTGGAAAATTACTACTTCTCGTTCCCGTGGTATAGTTCGCGCGGACTTCTCATCAATCTGCAAGCGCAGCCGAAATCGCTGATTTTAAGCGCAGACGGAAAGAGCGCAGGTTGGCGCGTGACGAGTAATCAGAATGTCGCTTCGAATTTGACAAGCGTCAGCGCAGAATTGCCGCCCGCAACTCTTTACACTTACTACACGATTTTCGGTAACTCGTTCGTGTCATCGCAGACGATTCCGGTGACCGACAAGATGGCTCCGGTCATCTCGGCGGCAACTCTCCATTACGGCGAAAGCGCTCGTCGCGATACTCTCACCGTTTCGTTCTCCGAAGCAGTCGATTACGAATCTCTCGTGGGCAAGGATTTCTTTGCTTACATTCACAGCAAAGATACGATTGATTTGAATCCGACGATGATGCTTTGGGCAGCCGATGGAAAGAGCGTGCAACTCATTCTCCGCGAATCGACAGACGGCATTGTTCCGGGAGATTCGCTGATGATTATCGCGGGTAAAAAGTCCAATATCTCGGACGTTTACGGCAACGCTTCTGTCAAGAATGCTTCGCCGGTCGTTATCGGCGGACTTCTCGGCAAAATCGTGGAATCGGTGAATATGGGCTTCTTTGATCCGGAACAGTATGTGACGAATACTCTCAACTCGGTTTCGATTTCTTACGTTTCGAATCAGACGCGAACTTCGGATTTACGCAACGAAGGCACTTTGGGTCATTTGATTTCTTTGGGTGAACGCTTCGTGCCGCAACTCATCGATGGTGCAAAGACCGATGCCGATGGCAATTACGATGCCGCTGTTCTCGATAGCATTGACCCAGCCGATGTCTTCGTGAACTTTAGCGTCAGTTACTTTGACAATTTGGGTCAATATGTGACCGATACGACTTTCAATATTCCGTGTAACAGCGCTGCTTTTGGTACGGATCAGAACTGCCTCACGACGGATAAAAAAGTCTTCGTCAACTGGAATTACAAAGATCACACAGGGCGTCTCGTCGGTTCGGGCGTGTATGTGGTCGAATTCAAGTTGGTCGTGCGTTACAAACAAAAGAAAATTCAAGAAGAAATGCGCGACAAATGGGGCGTTCGCCGCAAAAAGTCGAAGTAATGTAACTACATTTGCATTATGCAAATCGGAAAAACAGAAGCTCGATTGAATGCGGAAATCGAAAAGCGCGGTGCTCTTTTTGCCGTGCTTCTCGATCCGGATACCTCTGACGATAACGCTCTTTTGAAAGCGGGCGCACTCGCTGCGGAAAACGGCGCTGACCTTTTACTTGTCGGCGGCTCGTTTATGGGCAATTTTAAGCTCCCCGCACAAGTCGCCGCGTTAAAAAAAGAAGTTTCTCTTCCGGTCGTTCTTTTCCCGGGTGGAGCGTCGCAAGTCGTTCCCGGATTTGATGCGATTTTATTCATGACTTTGGTCACGGGAAGAAATCCGAATTATTTAATCGACGAACAAGTCCGCGGCGGCGTCTTGGTCAAGTCGCTTGGAATGGAAGCGATTCCGACTGCTTACGAGCTCATCAATAGCGGGAAACGCACCGCGGTAGAATATATCAGCGGGACATTTCCTGTGCCCGAAAATAAGCCGAAGCTTTCGATGGTGCATTCCATTGCTGCAGAACTTATGGGAATGCGTTATGTTTATTTGGAAGCGGGCTCGGGCGCCGAAACTCCTGTTCCTGTAGAACATATCGCTTACACGCGGAAAGCGACAGAGATGACGATTATTACGGGCGGCGGAATTCGTGAACCGGAATCGGCTGCGGTACGCGTTGCTGCGGGCGCACAAATCATTGTCACGGGAACGCTTTGGGAAAAAGTAAAAGACCCGGGACTTTTAAAAGAATTTGCTTCGGCAATTCACGTGAAAGGCTGAAAATAAGCGTTTCGCAAAAGACGATTCCCGCAAGAATTGTGTATTTTTTCTCCGAAAGGTTTTCCTCTTCGGAGTTTTTTTATGGACAAAAAAATTGTGATGACTTATGCGCTGCGTTTGCTCGGCGTTGTTCTTGTTTTGATGTACTTTTTTGGGCATCCGCTTTTGAATCGCATTTTCCCAGGCTTTCCGATTTCGTCGCTCAATTATTTCTTTTACGCGGGACTTCTTTGCTATTTAATCGGCGCAGTTCTCTATTATTTCTTCAACCGAAAATTGCTCAAGAAAATTGCGAAGGACGATGAATTTTCAAAGGACGAATCGAAATGATTCAAGTGGAGAATTTGCAAAAGACGTATCGCACGGGCTTTTTAATGCGTCCGAAGAAAGCGCTTTCCGATGTTTCTTTTCATGTGCCGCGCGGAGTAATTTACGGATTTATCGGTTCGAATGGAGCCGGAAAATCGACGACGATTAAATTGCTCACGGGACTTCTCCGCAAAGATGCAGGGAAAATTCTCGTCGCAGGATTTTCGCCCGATAGTGCCGAAAGCCGAAAACATCTCGGCTATTCTCCGGAGCAACCGTATTTTTACGATTACCTCACCGGACGCGAACTCATGCGCTTTTACGGAAGTCTCTGCGGGCTTGCTGGACGCGAACTCGAAGAGCGCATTACTTGGGCGCTTACGCTTTTGAATGCGAACAAAGATTGGGTGGACCGCCGCCTTCGCACGTATTCGAAGGGGATGATGCAGCGTATCGGAATTGCGCAAGCGATTCTTTCGAAACCGGAACTTTTGATTTTGGATGAACCGATGAGTGGACTTGACCCCGTGGGTCGCAAAGATGTCCGCGAAGCCATTCTTTCTCTCAATCGCGATGGCGTTACCGTTTTTTATTCGAGCCATTTGCTTTCGGATGTGGAAACGATTAGTCACCGCGTAGCGATGATCGTCGGCGGAAAAATCGTCCGCGAAGGCACCGTCGATGACATTACTTCGAACGCTTCTGCAGAATATCATATTCATGTGGCGGCAGATATTCCGACGCAAGATTTGCCGGCGGGAGTTTCGGCTCAAGGTACGACTCCGCGGGAATGGATTTGTAAAAATGCGGAAGCGCGCGACCATTTCTTAGAATTTTGTTTAAAGTCTGGATTATCCATCGAACGCATCGAACATCAGCGTCCGAGTTTGGAAGACGTTTTGACCGAGGAGATTGCCCGTGCAGAACATTAAAAATATCGGGATTATTGCCCTCAATACTTTCCGCGAATCGGTGCGGAATAAAATTTTATACAACATCGTTTTCTTAGCGATTGCGCTTGCGTTCTTTAGCATTATTCTCGGCGAATGGTCTGTCTTTGACCGCGCGCATGTCATCAAATCGACGACTCTTAGCATTATGTCGCTTTCGGGTCTTTTGATTTCGGTCTTTGTCGGGATTAGCCTCGTCCAAAAAGAAATTCAAGGGCGGACGGTTTTAACTTTGCTTTCGAAGCCGATTAGCCGTGCGGTTTTTATCGTCGGAAAATATTTTGGTTTGCTCGCCGTCATCGCGGTGCATTTGATTCTTTTGACCGCAGTTTTTTATTTGATTCTCCTTTTGACGAATTCGCATCCGAGCCTTTCTCTTTTGACGGCGGTATATTTGATTTTTTGCGAGATGGCAATCGTCGTGGCGGTAGCCCTTCTCTTTTCGACTTTTTCAAGTCCTGTGCTTTCGGCGCTTTTTACGATTGGCATTTACATTGCGGGAAGACTTTCTAACGAACTGATGGAACAGGTGACATTTGTCCGCCGCGTGGGTGAAATTGAAGGCGGTGAAGGCGTCTTCTTAGAAAAAGTCGCAAGTGTTATTCACGCGATTTTCCCGGGGCTTTATCGTTATGATATTTCGGCGTATGTGGTGCATAGCGTTGCTTTGCCATCGCATTATGTTTTTTGGAATAGCTTGTACGCGCTCGGTTACATTGGAATTTTCTTAGCGATTGCAAGTTGGTGGTTCAGCCGGAGAGACTTCGTATGATGACAAAAAATCAAGTCAATCAAATCATTGCCAAAGTTCTTCTCAAGAACAACCGCGTTTCCGAGAAGCAAGTGCAAGAATATTGGACGCGTGTCGATAATGAGCACGATATCGGCCGTTTGCTTTTAGATGCGGGAATCATCGATCAGAAAACGTATCAAGTCGTTTTGCAATATGTGAATTCTCTCGAAGCAAAATTGCAAGCGAAGGAATTCGCAGAAAAAGTTCAAGCGCCCGCGCCAACTCCTGCGCCACAGCCCGCACCGGCTGCTAATCCCGAGCCAGCTCTTGCGATTGAAGGCAATAATCCGTATGGACAACCGACGGCGACGAATGTGCAAATTGAAAAAGTCGAAGGCTTAGAGCAGACGAGTATTGCGTCGGTTTCGATTGCGTCGGAGCCCGCGCCCGAAGAAAAAGAAACGGCAGAGAAAAAAGAAGACGCTCTTCCGGATCGCTTTGAAATTGAAAGCGGGGAAGGTTCCATTACTCCGCCAGAACAGTTGACGACTGAAAATTCTCTCGCCGAAATTTTAGCGTTTGCAAGAAAATACGGCGCAACGGATGTGTATCTTTCGAAAACTTCTCCGATTGCGATGCGCATCTGCGGAATGCTCGGTTATGTAAACGATAAGCCTTACGAAGCATCGCAACTTTCGCGGCTTCTCGCCGAAGCGAAAGCGGGATTTGCGGACGGTTACGAACCGGTCGTCGGACAAGATTTTAGCAAGTCCATTGCGATTCCAGGAACAGGCCGCAACCGTTTAATTGTTTCGTGGAATGAAACGGTGCCGAATCTCGCTTTCCGCGTGATTTCTTCGGATGCAATTCCTTTGCAATCGCTTTACTTGCCCGCGTTCTGCAACGACTTTGTGAAATTGCAGCACGGTTTGGTTTTAATCGCGGGCCCATCGGGAAGCGGACGCTCGACGACTCTTTCGGCTTTTGGCGAAGCGATTGCGAGTGAACGCTCGGTGCTGATGCAGTCGATTGAAAAAACGATTGAACGCATTTTGTCCAATGCCAAAGGCATTACGATTCAGAAAGAAGTGGGTTTGCATACATCGTCGGGAGTTTTGGCGGTTCGCGAAGCGGTCAATTCTTCGGCGCAGGTCATTCTCTTCGATCACTTGGATACGACGGACGAATTGCGGGCGCTTTTGCAAGCAGCATCTTCGGGCGCTCTCGTTTTTGTGGTGACGATTGGCAAAGATATTTTCGGATTGCTTTCGCGGTTGCTTTCTTCTGCGGGCGATGGCGCAAGCGATTTAGCTGCATCCCTTGCCGATGAATTGCGGGGAGTGATCGTGCAGCATTTAATTCCGGTGATCGATAATCAAGGTTGGGTTCTCGCGGTCGAAGCGTTAAAAGTTACTTCGTCGATTTCGGATTTAATTCGGAAACAAGAACTCAGCGAATTACCGGCTGCGATTGCAGCGTTAAAAAGTCAAGGCGTTTCCTTGGACGATTCGCTACAGAATTTAGTGGAATCGGGATATATCCGCGGCGAAGATGCTTGGCTGCGTTCTCAAAATCGTCGGCGTTTTGCCGCATACCGTCCGCAGACAAAGGGTTGAAAATGCTGAATTTAAATGTTTGCTTAAATTATGCGCTGCAGTCGGGTGCAACCGATGTCATCCTCGCCGAAGGCTTTGTGCCGAATGTTCGCATCGCGGGCAGTTTGCATGCAATTCCCGAAACGGAAAAACTTTCTTTTGGCGATCTCGAAAGTGCGCTCGGTTCTCTCGAAGGTGAATGTGGTGCTTTTATCGGTGGACCGTGGCAGAACGCAAATTGGCGCGTGCGTTATTCGCGGGAAGCGTTTGGAAAAATGGCGACTCTCCGCGCAGTCGGTGCAGACTCGCCGAATTTAGCTGCATTAGAAGCGCCCGAATCCGTTTCCAATTTAATCGGAGCTTCTTCGGGTTTGATTCTTTTTACGGGGCCAATCGCTTCGGGAAAAACGACGACGGCTTCGGCTTATGTTTCCGAAGTTTGCAACAGTCGCATTTTACGCGCAGCATTTCTTGACCCGCTTCCGGAATACAAAATTTATTCGGGCGAAAGTTTAGTGCGAAAAAGACGTTCAAATGTTCCGTTAACGAAAGACATTGTGCAAAATTTACGCGCGGGAACGGATCTCTTTTGGCTCGGCGATGTCTCGCTTTCGGAATCTGTTCTCCCGATGCTTTGCGCCGCAGAAATGGGCTCGTTAGTCGTCGCCACATTAAATGCGGATTCGGCAAAATCAGCGATTACCAATTTGCTTTCACTCGAAGAATCGAGCAATCGTGAACTCGCACGAAATCTTCTTGCGGCAAATTTAAAAGCGGTTGTTTCGGAACATCTCATTTTGTCCGCAGATAAAACTTCGCTTGTCCCCGCTTGGGAAGTGCTTTATAACGACACAAGTGTTGCGCCGCTCATTCACGCGGGCGAATACTTCCGCATTCCGCAGGTGATGCGCGCAGCGACTTCCGAAGGCTCGCTCCCGTTAGATGATTCGCTCTTGCAACTCGTTCGCGGAAACCGCATTTCTAAAGCGGACGCTCGCGTGTATGCAATGGATGAAACTCTTTTCTTGGATTAGGAAATTCTAGTGAAGTTTGGGTTCGTGGTCGTGCTACTTTCTTTTGCGCTTCTCTTTGCGCAAAAAGAATCCGCGCCCAAAGTGACTCTTTATCTCGGCGGCGGAACGTATTCGCCGTGGTATTCTCTCGGGGTTTTGTACGCCGTTCGCGATTACCGCATTCCCGTAGATAGTGTCGTCGGCGTTTCGTGGGGCGCTTATGTGGGCGCATTATGGAGCGCTGGATTTGAATTAGATGACATTCAACGCATTTTAACGGATTCGCATTTCACCGCATTACTTTCTCCGAAAAATTCTCCCGACGAAAATTCTCTTTTCCATTTACCGATTGCGATGAACGGAAAACCGTCGCTCGCATTTCGTTACGCATTCTTTGGCGACTCTCTCGGTTACGCGCATTTTCGTTCCAAAAAATTAGAAGCGGATTCTGCATTCACCGAAGAAAAATTTTTCCGTTTTCAAATCGAAGAATCGCTTTTGCGGGCGGATTCTTTTGTGGTGCCTTTTACCGCATTGATTTGCGACGGCGGAAAATTGCGCGCGGGCTCGGTAAAAGAATCGCTTCCGTTTTCAAAAACTTCGGGCGAAAATTGTCCGACATTTCTTCCCGCCGATTCGTCCGCGGCCATTTATGTGTCAGCGCATCCGCTGCGAAATAATGGGAAAGATTCGCCGTTTCTTATCGCGGGCTTTGAAAATGAATTAGAACAAATTCACTTGCGCAAAGAAAATTCTGCGGCTCCCATCGTTCTCATTCGTCCGCATTCTTTTTCCGAAGATTCTCCGCTTGCGCTTATGCAAACGGGCTACGCCGATGTCGAAAAAAAACGCGGGGAATTCGCAGCGATTGTTAACGAAGAACGCGATCGTTCCGCTGCGAAAGATTCGATTCTTCCGCGCTTTCAAATCGAGCCGTCTTTTGAAAATTTTTCGTCGGCTTATTATTCGCACATTTCTTCGTTTTGGAATCCCGCTGATACGGGAATGCAAGCGCCCAAAAATTTTCTGAAAAAAATGGAACAGTCGCCGTTTTATGATTCTGTGCAAATTGCGATGGATTCTCTTGGCATCGCAAAAGTTTCGGGATTTGCGTCATCGGTTCTCGAATTTCGCGTCGGCGGTTTCGGCTCCAATATTTCGGGACCTCTCGCTTATGCGGGAATGGATTTCCGTTACATCGATCAATTTGAATACGCATTTTCTCTCGATGCTTTTGTCGGCGAATATTCGTATGCGGTGCGCCCCGCGGTGCACATCCGCGGCATGCTTTCGGGCAAAGGCGATCTTTTTCTTTCCGGAAATATTTCAAAAAAGCGTCCGCTCAAAAGTTACTTTTCGGAGCTCGATGAAAATTTGAAAATTCACGAAGTCCGCGAAAATGATTTGACTTTTGGCTTTGCGATGAAGCAAAATTTTGCCGATGTAAAAGTGAGCATTCTTCTCGGCGAATCGGAATTTAAAACCGCGGAACAAGAAGAATTTGGAACGTTGCATGTCAATTCGCTTTCTCCAGATTTAACGGTAGAACGCAAAAGTGAAAATTTTGCAGAATGGTTCGGCGAAAGCGGATATCGTCTGCGCGGCAATTTCGGTTTGCGTTCGGTGAATTTAACGGCTGCGGGATTTGGCGATGCGCCGCTTTATATTTCATCGACCTTTGATGCCGAAGGCGAAATTTCTCCGCTTTCTTTTTTCACTCTCGGCGCAGGCGCTGCGGGCGGTGTGAACATTCGACGGAAATCGGGCGAAGGTTATGTGTATCCAGATCCGCTCCAAGTTTCTTCGGAAAAAACGGCGCTTGCGGTCGATAATTGGTATCGTTTACATCCGGCGATTTCTCCGTGGAATGCGACGTGGAATTTTTCGGAAATCGCATCGCATCATTACGCCGTTGCCCGCGCACATTTCGGACTTCACGCAGGCTTTGTCGGCGCTTGGGTTTTCGCGGCTTACATGCGCGACTTCGAAGAAAATCCTTCTGTCGATTTAGCAGCAGATCGATTCCTTTTTGAACCGCTTCTGCGCTTCGCTTATCGTTCTCTCGATTTGCGCTTGGGAATGAGTCGAATAATTTCGGCAAAAGATTTTAGCGATTTCTCTGATTTCGATGATTATCATTATTTCTTTCAAGTCGGCGGAAGTTGGTAAAGTGCAATCGTTCTCTTTGTTAAATTTGGGATAATGCGTTTTTCAAAAATTTGCCTTTTTCTTCTGGCGGTGATTCTGGTCTTTTCGGATCAGATTTTTGCAGCCGAACCCGAAAAAGAAAAAGCGTCAACCGAGCAAACCGAAAATGCAGAAACTGTTCCGAATTTTGATTTGGAAATGGAAGACGAAAGTGAAAGCGAAATTCCTTCGCCAGTCATTGCGGCAAAAGGAAAGACCGGCGTGAACAGCATCGATTCGCTTCCGACTTACGAATGGGATGTGAGCACAAATCATCAATCGCTTCCGATGACTTTAATGCTCGGCATTTTCCCGGGCGGCGGGCAGTATTATACGGGGCATTATATCCGCGGCGGTTTTATTACCGCAGTCGAACTCGCGCTTACCTACGAAGTTTTCATCAACAAAAAAACGCAAAAGCGCAGACGTTTTAAGCAAGCGCGGGAATATCAAGATTCGGTAATGGTTTACACCAAACGCATTTTGCATAACCGCGATAGTCTCATCTATTTTCAGAAAAAGCGCAATCAATTTGCCGAACAAATCCGCGATTACAGCGACCATAAAATCGAAGAAGAAGATTTGCGAAAGTCCGAACTCACTTGGCTCATCGGCGTGCACATTTACAGCCTTTTCGACGCTTACGGCATTTGGGTAAACAATCAAGGACACAGCGTCGAATATCGTCCTGTCCTCGGAACATTGCTTCGTTCCTTCGTGCCCGGCTGGGGGCAAATTTACAACCGCGAATACGGAAAAGCGGGACTTTTATACATGGGACTTCTCGGCGCTTCGGTCAGTATGGCTTCTCGGCAACATGTCATCAATTATTACTTGGATAGAAAACACGCATTAGAAAAAGAAGATCCCACTCACGAAGATATGGATAAAATTAACGAACAGATTTTATATTACCGCAAAAATCGAAACCAATATATTTGGGGAATGGTGTTAATTTATCTGTATTCTATCGGAGATGCCGTCGTCGATGCGATGATGAGCGACTTTGATAGTCCCGCACACTTTGCGCTCGGACCCGATTTTCAAGGCGGCATTTCGGCCGCGATTACATTCGACTTTTAACGCAGAAAAAATCTTAAAGAGTTTTCACGTATTCGGCTAACGAATTTTGCGCAATGCCACCGTAGAGAGTTTCAAAATTCCCGCGGGGCTTTCCGTTCTCCAAATGCAAACGAAAACGGGTGACCATCGCATACGGAAAAGCGCCTTCAATAAAATCCGAATCGGGAACGCCGCAGACAGAATGTTCAATCGATGCGATAACGCCAGCGTGAGTCACAAAAATGATTCCGGATTCTTCGCCCGATTTTTCTTCTTCTAAGAGAAGCTCCGTTAAAAATTTCCCAACGCGAATATCCATATCGTGAAAAGATTCGCCGCCGGGAAAGCGGTAACCGCGAAAGTCTGCTTTCCAAGCGTTCATTTCGTTTTTCGGAACGTCCGCGAGCCGGACCATTTCCCACGAACCAAAATTCAATTCATAAAGCGCTTCGGCTTTTTCAATCGGCAAATGGACTGCTTCCGAAACTTTTTCCGCGAGTCTATAGCAGCGCAAAAGCGGACTCGAAAAAAGTCGCGTTGCCTTGGCATCTTCTTGGAGCACTTGCACCGCGGGCGGATATTCGCTTGCAAAAGAAGGGGAAACATCAAAATCCGAGCGCCCATAGCAGACGTCTTTTGGATTATAAGGCTTTGTGTGGCGAAGCGTCCAGAGAAACATGAAGTAAAATTAGAAAGGAAAAATTATTGGAACAAAAAAATCCTCAGACTACCCATTCACATAAAAATTCACAAGTCCGTTGCTGCTTTCGCCCTGGCGATTTGCCTGCAAAGAATCATTGAAAGGGGTCTGAGGAATCCGAATGATAGAAAAATTTTGCAAAAAGCGGGGAATTTTTGGCTTAAATTTTGCGAAAAATTGAAAACGGGAAAATTCTGCGGATAAAATGCAGTAAAAAAACGAGATTTAAATCACATTTTACTGAAAATGTTACGAAATACGGCGGAAAATAGCGAAATTTAACGCGGTTTGTAAATAAAGTTAAATAATGTTTCAAAAAATTTATATTTTAAAGATAAGGATGTAACTAGGGATAGTGTTATGGTTAATGAAAACTTAAAGAGGCTCTTTTCGGGGCTGTTTTTGGTTGCAGGATGTGCGTGGGGCGCATCGGTTGCGCCGTTGTATTTTACTTCACTCGGAAATTCAGCAGACGACAGAGCCGAAGAACAGCAAGCTTATTGGGAAAGCTTGATGAAGTATAAGGTATGGGGAACGCATTCGCTCACCTATTCCAATGGAAATATTTCTATTTCGGATAATACCGGTTACAATGGCACTGCCGACGGTGATTTTATCGTCAACTTTCAGCATCATCATATCGGTGGCCCGACTTTAGTCGGCGGTAATTTTAAGTTTAATAACGGCGGTTATGATACTTTGACGACGGGACCGGTCCGCGTTCTCGGCGATATGCAAGTGACTTTGCAAGACGATAATGTCTTTGAAGGCGATTATTGCGTGAAAGGGAATATCCGCGGGCAATATGAAGGCAATAAGAATCTTTGGGCAGAAGGCGTCCGCAAAAGTGGCGGCTCCATTTACGAAAAAATGAATTATGATCAATGCCCCGAATCGGTTCCCGAAGTGGATGCGCATTTGAATGTTCCTGTTCTTCCGCAAGATTCGGTTTGGGTCGCTTCAACTTGGTCCGATGAATCGATTGAAATGACGAGTTGTTCTCCGGACGAAGTCTTGTATATTCATGTGCCGCCTGATTCCGTTGTCACGAATGAATTTGGAACATTTGACAAGTATGTGGATCATATTAAAATTTCTTGCACCAATCACAAGAAAATGTATTTCTTAATGCCTCCCGGCGGAAGGCTTACGCGTATTTTCTCAAAGAACGGTTTTGATTTTAGCAACTCTGTAAGCGATATGCGAATTCAAGTGGTTTACGCTTCGGAGACGACGAAATTCGATAAAACGAAAATGGAATGGGATTTGTCGGATTCGGCAAATTTCTCGTATTTGACGAATAAAGAATACAGCGGTAATTTACTTTTTTATACGCCGCAGCCTATTCTATGGAATTATTGGGTCGATGCAAACTTCCAAGGCTCTTGGATAACCGCGGATTCCTTTCATGTAGCAGGCCATTTTAAATTAGCTGGCCAAGTCGTCGCTGAAAATCTTTATTTTGATGCCGACGTGCAAGGCGACTTCCGTTATGTGCCTTTTGATCCGCCTATTTTGGACATTGACCCGACCGCGATGGGCGCTGGAACCTTTATCGAAAACGATCGTCCGCAACAAGTGCAAATCACACTTTCCGATGCGCCGACGACAGCGGTGGAATTCAATTATTGCTTTGCGCTCAGCAATCTCGCTGATTCGAATGCGGTGCATTTGGCGAATAAAGCCGACTTTATTACCGCTGGTATGCCGCTTTGCACGGTAAAATCTAACGGCACCGTTGTGGGCGATTCGGGACTTGTCACTTTCAAAGCGGGGCATAAACTGCCGACGTCTCCGGTGATGGTCACGCCGAAAAAAGACGACTTAATCGAAGGCGATGAAACTTTCAAACTTTACGTCTTTAATATGAGCGGTGCCGTTCTCAAAGGCAATAAGCGCACCGGTTACTTTACTTTAAAAATCAAAGATGTGGACTTTAATACGCCGCCGTATTTCGATAAAACCGCTTACAGTTTTAACGAAGACGAAAATAGTCCAATCGGCGATTCGGTTGGAATTGTCCACGCTTCGGATAAACAGAAAGGCGATATTCCGTATTATTACATCGCTTCGGGCGATTCCGCGCTCTTTACGATGGATTCCATTTCGGGAAAAATTACGGTGAAAAAGAATGCCTTGGATTATGAATCCAAAGACACGACTTTTACCCTTTTCATTTACGCGTCGGATGGTCTTTTGAATTCGGATACGATTCCGGTGACGATTCATATCAAAGATGTGAACGAAGCGCCTGTTGCGCCCGATACGACATTTAAGATTGCCGAAGATGCGAAGAAGGGAACTGTCGTCGGCACAGTTTTAGCGTCAGATCCGGATTCGCTCCACATTGCAGAATTTGGAAAATTGAAATATCAACTGGTGACGAAAACGACTGTCTTTGCCGTTGATTCTCTTAGCGGAAAATTGATTCTCACCGACACTCTCGATTACGAAACGACGAAATCTTATACGGTTTACGTCCGCGTGTCCGACGGAAAACTCGCCGATACCGCCAAAGTTATCGTGAATGTTTTGAATGTGAATGAAGCGCCGGTGGTGAAAAATACGACGGTCATGATTGACGAAGAATGCAAAGGTTGCGCTGCGTCCAATAATGTGCCCGCGAGCGATCCCGATGGCGATAAATTAAAATACGAAGTTTTGAAAGATACGAGCGGACTTTTCAAAATCGATTCGACAATCGGTCGCATCGCACTCAAGAAAGATGCGAAGTTAGATTATGAAAAAGATTCTGTGTATCAAATTTCCGTCGTCGTCAGCGATCCGGGCGGATTGAAAGATACGGCTCTCGTGACGATTAAAGTCCGCAATCTTCCCGAAAAAGTGGAAATCACCTACGCTGAATCGGGCGATTCGAGTTGGAAGAAACCGGATACGATTTATACGAATGATCCGAAGACCTATATCAAGTGGACAACTCCTGTCGGCGAAAAAGACAGCACCGTGATTGCTAAAGAAGGCAAGAATACGGTGAAGGTGAGTTATCAAGATGGTTCTGCGACTCTCGTCATTATCCTCAGCACAAAAATTCCGAAGGTAACGGTTACCGCATCGAATGATACGACTGGCGCTCCGAGCGGCGTGACGATTGTCGAAGAAAAAGAAGCGGGCGATACCGCGAGCTATGTCCGTTCGAAAAATGCGTTAATTACTGTAACCGTTACGGATTCGTCGGGCGAAAAACCGGTGACGAAAAAGAACAGCTTTAAGGTTGCCTTAGACACGGCGACGGTTTCGAAGTCGCAAATTTCTGCGATGGAAAAGACCGTGGGCAAAGTCAATGTCGCCGATGAATCGGAACTTTCTTCGAAGGTAAAAGTCACGCATTCCGTTGTCGGCGAAAATAAAATCCGCGTGAGCTATTACGATACGACGGCAGCGGGAACCGTTGTCGAAGTCGCTTACTATACCGATTCCAAAGGCAAACGTTTAGCCGATAAAAACGGCGAAGAATATTATGAAATTTCTTCGACGGTGAAAAATGCCGAAGGCAAATCGGTGACTCTCACTTATACCGTCGACGCACTCGGAACGGTCAAGCAAGATGAAAACGGCAAGACTTTGTATCAAGTCAGTTATACGAATGCGGTCAAGGCCGCGGACGGTGTCGTTTACGATGTGAAAATTTCTTATACCATGAACGCATCGGGAGAGAAATCGAAAGATGCCGATGGCAATATGATTTACGACGTCGCGTATACATTTACAGATTCTTATGGCAATTCGGCGACAGCTTCGACGGTGATTATCGTAGACCCTGTTCCGCCGGTGGTGAAAATTATCTCGCCCGAAAATATGGCTTCTCTCAGCAATGTTTCGGTTTCGGTCAAATGGACAGTCAACGATATCGAACAAGATACGCTGAATTTCCAAGGCTTAAACGATGGCAAGAATTTAATCATCCGCACTTACCGCGATAAAGCGGGCAACGAAGCGTCGGATACCGTCATCGTGATTCTCAAAGCGGGAAAATTGGTAAAAGTCAAAATGGAAGAACCGCTCGTTAATCCGGATTCGAAACGCGTCGAAAAATTCACTGCTGCTTCGAACAGCAAACCGGGAACGACTTACGCGTTGAGCGTGATGAACGCAAAGACCGGCAAAGAAGTCGAAACGCAAGCGGGTTCTGCGAGCGGACTCGATAAAGGCTCGTTCAAAGAACCGTATTCGGGACTTTCGGGCAAGCATTTAGGTTCGACATTGCACATTACGGCGCAAGCGCCCGCGGTCGATCAAACGGGAACTTCATCTTCTCTCGGAAGCATTCTCGAAAACGGTTATGTTTCCCTCGATAGCGGTGGAGGCTGGAACCGTAAAAAGATTCCTGTCGATGAATTCTTGGAAAATAATTGCTCGGCAGATTTCCGCAACGCTTACGATTCTCTCGGCGCAGCGGCTAGCCTCTACACGACGAAAATCAAACTCAAAATTTGGTTCTTCACAACCCTCGGTGAATTTGTGAGTGAATACGGCTTCACGCAAGACATTTACACCGAAAACGTCGATGAATCGGGCGGAATTCAACTCTTCTTCGAACTCAAACCCGATGAAGATGGCTTCCTCCGTTCGGCAGACGGGCGTAAACTCGCAACGGGTCCGTATATTTACAAGTCCGAAGTGAAAATTCGCTCGGAATTGCAATGCGATTTACCGGACCGCAAGAAGGGTTACATCCGAAAAGACGACGATGACATTCTCACGCGTTGGGGATATCGAAGACCGAATAATTAACGAATCAGAAATGAGCTGCGCAATTACGAATTGTGCAGCTTTATTTTTTCGAGGAAAATTTTTCCGTATTTCTGCAATTTGAAATTGCCGACGCCGGGAACTTCGGCAAATTCACTTAATGTCGTCGGCTTTTCTTCGACGATAGCGGTTAAAACTTTATCGCTAAAAATATGAAAGGCGGGAATGCCTGCTTCTTTGGCGAGCTCCAATCGGAGCGCGCGGAGTTCTTGGAAAAGTTCTCGGTCGTCAAATGAAAGCAGAGAGTTTTCGCGGGAAGTTTTGGACGCTTCGGCATTTTCATTGCGGATTAACGCCAAATCGATTTTGCGTTTTCCAAAAAGAATTTCTTTTCCAAATGCGGTAATCGAAAGATGCTGATCTGCGGCGTAACTTTTTTCGATGACGCCCAAGTGGATGAGCTGTAACAAATACGCTTCCCATTTTTCTGTCGGCGTTGAGCGTCCGACGCCAAAAGTTTTTAATTCATCGTAATGCTTTTCGACGATTTCTTGCGGGCGATTTCCGCGGAGAATGTCTACGATAATTTCGCTGCGTTCGGATTCGTGAGTGCGGGCAATCGCCGAAAGTGCCTTCTGCGCTAAAATCGTTCCGTCAAATCGCTGCGGCGGATTTTTGCAAATATCGCAATGGTTGCAGTCGTGGTCAAATGTTTCCCCAAAATAACTGAGCAGAATACGTCTGCGACAAATCGGACTTGTTGCATAATGTTCGATGCGGTGCAATTTTTCGAGCTGCAATTCTTGTTCGCCGCTTTCTTCGGCAAATTTTGCAAGCATCACCATATCGTGATCGTTGTAAAAAAGCAGCGTGTCCGAAGGCATTCCGTCGCGGCCTGCGCGCCCGATTTCTTGGTAATAGCCTTCCATATTTTTCGGCGTGTTGTAATGGATGACGAATCGAATATCGGGCTTGTCAATTCCCATGCCGAAAGCGGTCGTCGCACAAATCACTTGGATGCGGTCATTCAAAAAATTTTCTTGAATGCGGATGCGTTCTTCGGTTTCGAGCCCCGCATGATACGCTTCGGCATCGATGCCGTTTCCGCGCAAATCGTCGGCGAGGGTTTCGGCGCCTTTTCGCGAAAGGCAATAGATGATTCCGCTTTCGTCCGTATGCTTGCGGAGAAGTTTCAAAATTTCTTGAAGCTTGTCGCGCTTCTTTAAATTCACTTTGACATTCAAACTCAAATTCGGGCGGTCAAAGCTCGAAAGCACCGTATTTTCTGCGGGAATTTGCAACTGCGAAAGAATATCTTTTCGGGTTGCAGCGTCTGCGGTAGCGGTTAATGCGACGAGCGGAATTTGTGGAAAGCGTTTCCTTAGCGTGTGCAACTCCGCATATTCCGGGCGAAAATCGTGACCCCAAACCGAAATGCAATGCGCTTCATCGATAGCAAAAAGAGAAATGCGCATCGCAGAAAGCAAATGGTCGAGCTCAAAATGAATGCGCTCGGGCGAAAGATAAAGCAATTTTAATTCGCCGCGAATCGCTTTATTTCGGATTTCGTAAGATTCTTCGGGAGAAATTTGGCTGTTGAGCGCAGCCGCTGCGATGCCGTTTTCGACGAGGTTATCGACTTGATCTTTCATCAAAGCGAGCAGGGGAGAAACGACGATGCAAGTTCCCGGGTAAACGAGAGCGGGAATTTGATAGCAAATGGATTTTCCGCCACCAGTCGGGAGAAGTGCTAACGTATCTTTTCCCGCAAAAATGTTTTGAATAACCGCTTCTTGCGCGGGGCGAAACGAGCTAAAGCCAAAGCTTTGCTTTAAGATTTTTTTTGCAGTGGAAAAAAGTTCGTCAGCGTTCATCATAAAAAAAGCGGCTTTGAAATTAGAAAAATCTAACCCAAAGCCGCCGGTATGGAGGTGACTATTTAGTGAATGTTTGCAGAAAGGAGCTTCGTAATCGCTTGGACGTATTCGCCCGGATTTTCAAGCTGCGAACCTTCGGCGAGGACCGCTTGCCCGTAGAGAGCCTTCGGCCAATCTTCGAGAGATTCGTTCTTCGCTTTCTTTTCCTTCAACATTTTGCAAATCGGATGATTCGGATTGATTTCCAAAATGCGCTTGGACTTGGTGACGTTTTGACCCATCGCACTCATCATGCGTTCCATATGACGGCTCATCGCTGCTTCGTCGGTAACGAGACAGCACGGGCTATCTTTCAAGCGGCTCGAAATGCGCACTTCTTTAATGTTTGCGTCCAAATCCTTTTGCAATTCGGTGCAGAGATCTTTGAATTCAACCTTGGAAGATTCTTCGGATTTCTTTTCTTCTTCGGTCTTTTCGAAGTCCACATCGCCGCGGCTTACATCGTGGAATTTTTTGCCGTCAAATTCGGTGACCGCTTGCATCATAAATTCATCGATTGGATCCGAGAGCAAGAGCACTTCGTAATTCTTGTTCTTGTAAGCTTCGAGAATCGGGCTTGCGGCAATTGCGTCTTTATTTTCGCCGATGAGGAAATAAATTTCCTTTTGATCTGCGGGCATATTCTTCACATATTCTTCGAGGCTTGTAAATTTATCGCCGGACTTCGTGGACTTGAAAAGAGTCAACTTTTTCAATTCGTCCAAATGTTCCCAGTTCATGTAGAAGCCTTCTTTCAGAACCATGCCGAGTTCTTTCCACCAAGCTTCATACTTTTCGCGGTCTTTATTTTTGATTTCTGCCAATTTATCGAGCACATCTTTGATCACGCGTTTGCGAATCGTCGTGATGATTTTATTCGATTGGAGAATTTCGCGCGAAACATTGAGCGGCAAATCTTCGGAATCGACAACGCCGCGGACAAAGCGGAGCCAAGGCGGAAGCAAGTCTTTGCAATCGTCCATGATGAAGACTTTTTTCACATAAAGCTTGAGTCCGTTAATGCGGTCATTTTGCCAAATGTTGAACGGCGCTTTGGACGGAATATAAGTGAGTGTCCAGAATTCTTGAGCGCCTTCGGCGTGAGAATGTTTCCACGCAAGAGGATCATCGCCTTCGTGTGCGACAGTTGCGTAAAAATCTTTGTATTGCTGTTCGGTAATTTCTTTATCGCTTTGACGCCAAAGAGCCGGCTTATCATTCAAACGAGTCGGTTCCTTCGTTTCCATTTCGCCCTTATCATTTTTCGTCGGTTCATGATGCAGGTAAATGCCGTAAGAAACAAATTCACTGTATTTGCGAACGATGGATTCGACTCCCCATTCCGAAGAAAATTCTTGGAAGTCTTCGCCGTCTTTTAAGTAAAGGGTGATTTTCGTGCCGACATCTTGCTTCGGCATATCCGAAATTTCGTAAGAGCCTGTTCCGTCCGAGCTCCAAAGGTAACCGGATTCTTCGCCCGCTTTGCGCGAAAGCACTTCGACTTTGTTTGCGACCATAAAGGCGGAATAAAATCCAACGCCGAATTGACCGATCAAATCCACATTCGATTTGTCTGCGTCTTTCAAATTTTGCACAAAGTGTTTCGTGCCGCTGCGCGCAATTGTACCGAGACAGCTCACGAGATCTTCTTTGTTCATGCCGATACCGTTATCTTCAACGGTTAGCGTCTTATTTTGGCTATTGACGGCGAGGTCAATTTTTAATTGCGTTCCGACCGGGAGAAGTTTCGCATCGGAAAGGGAAAGGAAACGCCGCTTATCAAGCGCATCCGCTGCGTTAGAAATCAATTCGCGGAGAAAAATTTCCTTGTTGCTATACAAGGAGTGAATCATCAAATGCAAAAGGTCTTGCACTTCGGTTTGGAATTCTTTCTTTTCTGTTGCCATGGTTATCTCCATTTTATACAAATGTTTCAATTTGAAACAAATCACTGTTTCAAAAAGTTAAAGTCAAAAGCACCCGAACGGAAAAAGCCCGCTCAAAAGGCGCATTTCAACGTTTTGTTTGAAACCGAACCAATAATTGCAAGAATCGTGCCAAAAAATTTGGAATGAGGAGTTAGGCAGTTCGAGCGTTTCCTTCGGGGATAGCAGAAGAAGATTTGCAGCATGCGGGAATGGTGCAAATGCATTCAGCGTTGCGTGGGACGACTTTGGGAACATCTTTAGAATCGGCGCCCACTTCGGAAAAGCCCGAAATGACGGTGAATTTTGATTATGATTTTTCTCTTGGCGCGCACGAAGTGACCCGAAAAGAATATGCGACATGGACGGGGAAAAATATTGAGCGGCAAAATGATTTGCCGATGACGAATGTAACTTACTTTGATGCGATTTTAGCGGCCAATTCTCGGAGTAAATTCGAAGGACTTGACAGCGTTTACACTTACCGCAAATTGCAGATGAGCGAAGGCTCTTGCTTGGGAATTGAAAATTTGGCGTTTCATCCCGAAGCAAACGGTTACCGTCTCCCGACCGAAGCCGAATGGACTTTTGCCGCAAAAAACGTGCATTTTAATCCGGAAAAATCGTGGAATGTTTCGAATGCGGGCGATTCCTTGCACCCGGTTTGTACAAGTGAACCGAAAGCGATTCTCTGCGATATGGCGGGGAATGCGATGGAATGGGTGAACGATTGGTTTGTTCCATTTTCGGACACAACTCTTTTGAATTTTATCGGCGGCGCACAATCGGATGCGATTGGAAAACGCATTCTCAAAGGTGGATATTTTCGAAAAGCCGCAGACAACATGCGGATTTATTCCCGCGGCGATGTTTACACGGTGACTTCTTCGACCAAGGCGGATTACGTCGGCTTTCGTTTAGCCCGCGGAATGATTCCAAGTCCGAGCACATTAAATTCTTCGAATTCCAATTTCTCGCCCGAGAATTTTTCGGTTTTACCCGCGCTTGAACTCAAAAAGAAACTCCGCACTTCTCAAGTGCGCTTAGCGTTCCGCGATGATGAAAGCGGAAATATTTTCGCCGTCGATTACACGAACGGTTCTAGTGCTCTTTTCGCTTTACCGAAAAAAGGTAACGTTTATCATCCGGCGATTTCTCCTAACGGCAAATGGATTGCGATGACTTCGAAGCCCGAAGGCATCTCGGGCTTTGACACTCTTTCGGTGCAGCCTTTTAACGCAGCGGATTCGACCCATTTCCTTTACAACGAATCGTCGGCAGCAGAACCGCGCTGGCGCATTTCTCACGGAGACACGCTGATTTATTTCGGAACGGACGGCGGCGATAATTCAAGCGACGGAAAATTCTTCGGCGAAAAAACTCTTGCCGTTTCCTTTCAAAATCAAAAGTTCGGCGCAGAACGGGAAATTTTTGCGGGCTCGTATCACGGCGGCATCTCGGACGATGAAAATCTCGCCGTCTCGGGTTCAAAACTTTTGCGCGCTCGCGTCCGCGGAAAAGATACTGTCTGGTATCACGGCGAACAAGCTTGCAATGTGTCTTTATCGCCCGATTCGACGAAGCGCGTTCTCTTCCTCGATTTCGGAAGCAAAACCGGCCGCGAATTTGTCGGCAAAAATTATGCGCCGCACGAATTTATTTTGATTGCGGACAGT
The DNA here is from genome assembly GCF_003148885.1 of Hallerella porci. Taxonomy (NCBI): domain Bacteria; kingdom Pseudomonadati; phylum Fibrobacterota; class Fibrobacteria; order Fibrobacterales; family Fibrobacteraceae; genus Hallerella; species Hallerella porci. Next base: position 29,177 of record NZ_QGHD01000003.1, read on the forward strand.
TCGGGAAAACTCATTCAAGCAATTCTTGCGCCCGACGGTTACACTTTTGATCATACGGAATGGACGAACGCACCCGATTTCATCGCAGCGACTCTCGTAAACGAAGAAGGCGTGCATTCCAAAATCGTCCTCGTCGATACGAAAGATTCGAGCGTCACCACTCTCGTCGAAGGAAACGAACTTTGGCATCCGAATGTGTGGATTCAACCGAGCGCCATTCGACTTCCTCAAAAATACGCCGCCGATAGTTTGGGCGTTTACATGACGGGAAATTCGAGCATTAGCAGCCGCATTCAAAAAGTGAAAATGGATTTGTTCTGGAAATATCGCGGCCAAGCAGAAATCGCCATCACCGGTTCCTCGCGTTGCTTTGCGGGAATCGATCCGACGTTACTTTCGACCAGTGAAAATCGATTGGCAATCAATTACGCTTTCTCGGGCGAAGACATGGCGGGCACCGAATATTTATCGGTCAATTATTACTTGCCGCTCGAAAAATTGAAATTTTTAATTCTCGCGCTAGATATTGACCGTTGGGCAATTACCGACGAAGGTTTCCGCACTTTATATGTTGAAGTGCCGGGATATTTATACGATGAACATCACGACTTTTGGAAAAAAGGCGTTCCCGATGAAATGGAAAATTTCGTCGCCGCAAATCCGTCGCCACCATCCGACGAATACTCTCTTTACGCGTATCATTTGGGCTGGCATTATTCGACGCTTTCGGGATATGAAACTCCCGTCGATTTGGCGTTTTCTCCGTATGAAATGAAAAAGGCGCACTATAACCAAGAAAAATTGCTTTCGATTCTCGACGTGGCGAAAAGTTACGGCGTTCAAGTCGTCGGAATTATTTTCCCGCAAGCGCCGGAATATATCGCAAGCGGAAAATCGTGGGGACGTTACGGTCCATCTCTCGCCGATGCAAAAATGCTTTTGCAAACTCTCGATTCTTTGGCAAAGCAAAAAAGCAATTTTACCCTTTTTGATGAATATAAAAATGGGGAAAACGATTACGCTTCCGAAGATTTCGCGGACTACGATCATTTGAATCAATCGGGCGCATTAAAACTCACGCAGCGTCTAGATTCGCTTTTACAAAAACTTCGCCAAGAGAAATTTTAGCGGGCAAAATAAAATATTACAGCGACCTTTGTTGGTTTGTAAACTTTTTTTATATTTAGCACATGCAAACGATTACCAATCAAGATGTCGCGAATTCGACGCAAAAAGCCGAAGATGAAATTGATCTCTTGGAACTTGCGGGAATTTTAATTGCCAAATGGCCTGTGCTTTTGCTCTTTATCCTTTTGGGCGGAGGCATTGGATTTTTTGTCGCCAATTTCTTGCGCCCGAGTTATTCGAGCGATGCGCTTTTACAAGTCGATCAGAACGGAAAGACGGCGGGACTTGCGATGGGCGAAATGGGAGCGCTTTTAGATGTCGCATCTCCCTCGGAGGCCGAAATTGAACTCATCAAAAGTCGTCGCGTTTTAGACGAAGTCGTCGAACTCGAACATTTGGCGTATTCCGCAAAGCCGGTTGCATTTCTTCCGCGTTTACTTCATACCGAAGGACGCGTTGATGTTGAATTTTTGCATATTCCCGAAATCGCTCGCACCGAAAAATGGATGTTAATGGCGTCTGCGGATTCAGCACTTTCGAACAGCGAATTTTCCATTATCGATCCGATGGAAAAGGTGATTTTACAAGGAAAAGTGGGGGACACTTACCGCATTCCTGTGATGGGCGATACCTTTGCCATTCGCATTTCGCAGATGAACGCTCTCCCCGAAGAAAAATTTGAATTAACCGAACTCGATCCGCGGACTGCGCTCGATATTTTGAAAAAGCAATTAGTCGTCTCGGAAATGGGAAAGAAAACGGGAATTATTCAAATGCAAATTGCGCACCGTTATCCCGACCGCGCCGCGAGCATTTTGAATTCTATCGCCGACACCTACGTGCGCCAAAATGTCGAAGCTCGAAGCGAAGAAGCGACGAAAACTTTGGCTTTCTTAGAAAAGCAACTGCCCGGCGTCAAAGCAAAACTCGATTCTTCGGAACAAGTTCTTTCGACTTATCGCAAAGACGAAGGCTCCGTCGATTTGAATGGCGAAGCGCGGAACGCACTCGAAAAACGGATGGAACTCGAAAAGCAACTTCTCGAATTGCAGCAAAAACATCAAGAAGTTTCTCGCCTTTTCAAAGAAGATCACCCGAGCGTCATTTCTCTCAAAAAGCAGCAAGCGCAAATTCGCCGCGAAATGGCAAAGCTTTCGGACGAAACAAAAGATCTCCCCGAAAAGCAGCAAGAAATTCTTCGTTTACAGGGCGATGTCGAAGTGAACAATTCGATTTACACGAATATGCTGAACAATATTCAGCAGTTACGCGTGGTGCAAGCGGGTGAAGTAGGGAATGCGCGCATCGTCGATCGCGCTCGGATGGAAATTCGCCCGGTAAAACCCCAAAAATCGGTCATTCTTCTCGGAAGCATTGTCGGCGGATTTATTTTGGGAGCCGTTTTCGTTTTCCTTTATCGCATGATTTTTAACCGCGGCATTCGCACTTCTCGCGAATTAGAGCAAGCGACGGGAGTTTCGGTTTACGCAAAAATTCCCGAACTCAAAGAACGCAAAAAGAGTTTCACCTTGATAGAAGAGGGCGGCGAAGACATCGCAAGCGAAGCGCTTCGCACTCTCCGCACCTCGTTAGAATTTTCGATGGGAGTGGGCAAAGTCCTTTTGATTACGGGCTGCGTTCCCAACTGCGGAAAGAGTTTTATTTCGAAAAATTTGGCAGCGCTTTATGCGGCGAGCGGGAAAAAAGTTTTGCTTTTGGATACCGATTTCCGCGCAAGTGAACTTTCTCCGCGGGGAAGGAAACACGGCCTTTCGGATTATTTGTTAAATAAAATTTCTTTGGACGAAGCGATTGACCATTTAGAAAAATTGGGCTTTGATTTAATCGGTGCGGGTTCTTACACTTCGTCTCCGACGGAAATGCTCGCAAGTTCTGCGTTTGGCGATTTGATTTCACAAATGCGCAACCGCTACGATTTGATTATTTTGGATTCCGCTCCGATTTTAAGTGTCGCGGATGCGTTAACCACTTCGCGTTACGCGGACTTTGTCCTCGTTGCAGTTCGCTATGCGAAGGATTCTTTGGAAGGCGTCGAAGAAGCGTTGAGCTTACTCGATAAAGCCGAAGTGAAGAATCGCGCCCTGGTCATTAACCGCATTTTATCCGATGAAATTTCGCATTACGGTTATGGCTACGGTTACGGCTATGGCTATGGTTACAAAAAAAAATACGGCCATAAAAAGTCGTGAAAAATTTGACGAAAATCGCCAAATGCGGTAACTAAATTTTGAAATATGAGTCGTAGATTTCTTTTGATTCTGGCTTTTGCTTTTGCAAGTGTTTTTGCGCAAGCGCCGCAGCATTATGATTTTAAACACGCCAAAATGCAGATGAATCGCATTTATTACGGCGATTTACAAGTGACCGTTTATTGTGGCTGCAAATACAAAAGCAATAAAAAGCCGAACGGAATCGATTTTGAAGGCTGCGGTTTTCAGCCGCGGAAAAATGCAAATCGCGCTTCGCGCATTGAATGGGAACATGTCGTAACCGCACACAATATCGGCTTATCGCGACAGTGCTGGCACAAAGAGGGGAAGCGCAGCGCCCGCAAAAATTGCGAAGAAACCGATCCCGAATACGCGTTAATGGAAGGCGATTTGCACAATTTGCTCCCGAGTATTGGCGAAGTCAACGGCGACCGCAGCAATTTTATGTATTCGCAATGGACGAATTCGCCGGAACCGATGTATGGCACCTGCCAATCTATCGTCGATTTTAAGAATCGCAAATTTCAGCCGCGTCCCGAAGTGCGCGGAATGCTCGCCCGCATTTCATTTTATATGGAAAAAGCCTACGGCATCACCCTTTCCAAAGAACGCCGCCGTCTTTTAGAAATCTGGGACAAAGAACATCCCGTTTCGGCATGGGAATGCGAACGCGACCGCCGCATTTTCAAAGTACAAGGCGATCACAATCCGTTTGTCGAAGCAAAATGCAAGAATAATTAGGAATGGTTAGTAATCAGTGGTTAGTGGGCAGTTGTTAGAAACTGCGTGTCATTCTGAGCGAAGCCATAGGCGCTGCGGTGTCATCCTGAGTGGAGCCGTAGGCGAAGCGATATATGAAACTTGGAACTTTAGTTCCTTAGTTGAATTAAGCTCTTTGGGGTTGGATCTAGCATTTTCTATTGAGTCCAAAAAAGGACTTCTTCTAATTCACAAACCAAGTGCTAGATTCTTCGCTCCATTACATTACGCTCAGAATGACACTACTAGATTTCCAGTGCTAACATTTCCCCCAGGCGATGAACCCGCTGGGATTTCAGTGATAACATTTCCCGGGGGAAATAATTCCGCAAGAAATTAGAGAAGACATTTCTCGGGGGAAATAATTCCGCAAGAAATTAGAGAAGAAATTTCCCGGGGGAAATATGTCCGCCGAATTTCTGGAAAAGACATTTTCTGGTTAAGATAAAGCCTAAAAAAATCCGGGGAGGAATTTTTTTTGTCGTTTTCACTAAGAAATGTTACGCTGAACGCGCTTCGGACTTGATGAAACTTTTTCTATCTTGAAAATTGCTTATGAAGGTGACTTTTGCAATTCTCGCTCTTTTTTCTGTGAATCTTTTCGCAGGCGTCTATTCAAGCGGTATTATTTCGATGAGCGAAACGGCTCGGACGATTTTTCAAACGGATGAAAATGCAAAAGAAGAAAATTTTGCGGTTCCTTTTCTGAAAAACGAAGACCCCGAAGATAGCGAGCCTGATGAATTTTTGGACGAAGCTTCTGCAATTGATGAAATGGAAGTGGATTCTCTCGCTCTCGCTGAAAAATCACAAGATACCATTCGCGTGGATATGTTGCGCGCGGCAATTCCTTTGGAAAGTCGTCGCATAACGTCGCCGTATGGATTTCGCGGATACCGCATTCATAAAGGACTTGACATCGGATTAACGCGTGGCGATTCCATTCGGGCAGCGTTTGATGGGAAAGTGGTGCGCGTCCGCTATGAACGCCGCGGCTACGGGCGTTACATTGTTTTGGAACATCAAAATGCGGGAATTACGCGGACCATTTATGCGCATCTTTCGAAGCAACTTGTAAAAGTCGGCGAAGAAGTGCAAGCGGGAAAAGTCATCGGGCTCGGCGGAAATACAGGCCGCAGTACGGGACCGCATTTGCATTTTGAAATGCGCGTCGGCGATATGCCGCTCGATCCTCTCGGATTTTACGATTTTGAAAATCATCAAATTCGCGCCGAAAAAATTTTGATTCCGATGAAACGCGTCGAAGCGGAATATGCAGAACTTCAAAAAGAAGCGAGCAAACATCGTTTTTATCGGGTGCGTCCCGGCGATACTCTCGGAAAAATCGCCCGCAAATATCACACGACGGTGAGCCGTCTTCTCAAACTCAACGGGATGAAACGCAGCTCGGTTTTGCGTGTCGGCAGAATGATTCGCTGCTCGTAATCGTTTATGCTTTCTCTTTTTTGTGCTCCGCTGCAAGGCTTTACAGATGCAGCTTTCCGCATTGCTCATGCGAAATTTTCGGGAGGAATTTCGGCGTATTACACGCCGTTTCTGCGTTTAGAAAAAGGGAAAATTCGCCCGAAAGATTTGCGGGATTTAGAATGGGATTTGCAGACGAAAAAAGATTTTCCGTATCATTTGATTCCGCAGATAATCGCGAAAGATGCGTTTGAATTTCGTTCTCTTGTCGAACAAATTTTACCGCTCGGTTTTTCGGAAATCGATTTGAATGCGGGTTGTCCTTTTCCAATGCAGACGAAATCGGGGCGCGGCGCAGGGCTTCTTTTACATCCGGAAAATTTTTTTGAAATTCTCGATGCGATGGAAGAATTTCCGCAAGTGCAATTCAGTATAAAAATGCGCTTGGGCGAAAATTCGGAAAGTGAAATTTTTGAAATTCTTCCTCGGCTGAATGTGTCAAATCTTTCGCAAATTACATTGCATCCTCGTTTAGGAATCGATGAATATCATGGCGAAATTCGGTTAGACGCTTTTCAACGATTTTACGAAAATTGTTCACGCCCGATGGTTTTGAATGGCGATATTTTTACCGCCGAAAAAATCCGAGAATGCGCCGAAAAATTCCCCAAACTCAAAGGTGTGATGCTCGGTCGCGGGCTTTTACGAAATCCGAATTTAGCGCGGGAATATGCTGAAAATTTCACTGGGAAAACAGCGGAAACTCTTTTCAAAATGCACGCAGAAATTTTTGCGCAATATAAAATGCGTTATCAAGGCGATGCACAAATTTTGGAAAAAATTCGCCCGTTTTGGGCTTACGCAGATCTTCCGAAAAAAATGGCAAAAAAAATCGCCAAAGCAAAAACTTTGGCGGAATACGAAAACTGCTTAATCGCAATCGGAGAACTGTAAAACGCGCCGCTTCGCGGCGCGTTCGCGGTTACACTTTGAGTTCGCCTGCGTCCAAATTATCCCAATTCGGAATTGCCTTTAACGCAGGACGGACTTCTTCGTTTACGAATTTATTCACTTGACCCGGAGCGCGCCCGATGAATTTCTTCAAGTCGAGAATTTCTTTGAGCTTTGCTTCGGTAATGCCGAGCTTTTGGAATTTTTCGTTTTTCAAAACGCGTTCGAGTAAGTCGTTATCTTTACCTTGTTCTTTCACGACTTTGCCCGCTTCCATCGACATCACGCGAATTTCTTCGTGGAGTTCTTGACGGTCGCCGCCGTTTTTCACGCCTTCCATGATGATGTTTTCGGTCGCCATAAACGGAAGTTCTGCCATGATGCGTTTTTCAATCACCTTCGGATAAACGACGAGTCCGGTCGTTACGTTTTCGGCGATGATGAGCATCGCGTCCATCGCGAGGAAAGCTTCGGGAATGGCGAGACGCTTGTTTGCACTGTCGTCGAGTGTGCGTTCAAACCATTGCGTTGCTTGGGTGAAAGCTGTGCTGTTTACTTGCGCCATCACAAAGCGTGCGAGGGAACAAATGCGTTCGCTGCGCATCGGATTACGCTTATAAGCCATCGCACTCGAACCGATTTGCGTTTTTTCAAATGGTTCTTCGACTTCTTTGTTGCCTTGCATTAAGCGCATATCGGTTGCGAATTTGTGAAGGCTTTGTGCAATCGACGAAAGAACTTGATTGACGCGGTTGTCCCATTTGCGGGTATAAGTTTGGCCGGTGATGGTGAGAACGCGTTTGAATCCTGCTTTTGCGGTAACGCGGCGATCGAGTTCCATGATTTTTTCTTCGTCGCCGTTAAAGAGGTCCATAAAACTTGCCTGCGTTCCGGTCGTTCCTTTGACCCCGCGGAACGGAAGCACTTCGATGAGGAAATTGAGTTCTTCCAAATCGATGAGCAAATCTTGCAGCCAAAGGCAAGCGCGCTTTCCGACTGTTGTTAACTGCGCCGCTTGGAAGTGCGTTGCACCGAGCTGCGGCATATCTTTATATTCCATCGCAAAATTTGCGAGCTTGTCCATCACGCGGCAAAGGCGTTTCCGCACAAGAATCATCGCTTGCTGCATTTGAATGAGGTCGGTATTGTCGCCGACAAATGCAGAGGTTGCTCCCAAGTGAATAATGCCTTTTGCTTTCGGGCATTGCACGCCGTAAGCGTAAACGTGACTCATCACATCGTGACGGCGGCGCTTTTCTTCGGCTTCGGCAACATCAAAATTGATGTCGGTCGCATGCGCTTTCAATTCATCGACTTGTTCTTGCGTAATCGGAAGGCCTAATTCCATTTCGGATTCGGCAAGGAAAATCCACAGCTTTCGCCAAGTCTGAAACTTGTACTGCGGGCTGAAGATGTAACTCATTTCTTTGCTGGAATAACGCTTGATAAGCGGGCTTTCATATTGATCACGCATAATCATTTCCTTGTGAAAAGTTTTCCGAAAATTTAGAAAAAGAAAATTGCAAATCGGCTTTTTTTGAATTTGAAAAAACGGAAAAATGGCGATGTGATTTACCTCAACTTGGAATAGAATTCTCGACGAAAATTGGTTTTGAATCCATTTATCGATTTATACTTCTTTTAGGAAAATTATGGAAAAGTTGATTTTATTCGCTGCGGATTTTGAAGTCGATCAAACTCTCGAATCGATTTTAACGGAAAATTTTGAGTATTGTCCATGCTGCATTCATGCGAATTTGGATATTTCAAAAATTCTCGCCGAGAAAAATCCGAATGTGATTTTTGTAACGTCTTCGGCTGCACTCGAAAATGAATTTCAGCTTTTAAAAAGTTTGCAAAAAGAAAAATCGGCATCGTCGAGTTTGGTAATGCTTGTAACGCCTGCGACGCCGATTTCAGAAGAATTGGAAACATTAAAATTTGGTGTGCAAGATTTTATCGTTGCGCCGTATTGCCGCGAATTGATTTTAAATCGAGTGAAGCAATATCGGATGCGCGATTCTTTGCATTTACATACCGATGAACTCACGGGACTTTATCATCAAAATTATTTACGCGAAGTTTTGAAAAATTTAAGCCCATACGATTTTCCGCTCGGCATTATTTTTGCGGATTGCAATTCTTTAAAACAAATGAACGAATCGTTCGGACGTGATTTTGGCGATGAATATATTCGTTTAGTCGGCGTTCTTTTTAAAATGATTTTACCGAGCAATTCAAAAATTTTCCGCGTAGATGGCGATGAATTTTTAGCGCTCATTCCGAATGCCGATGAAATTTCTTTGCAGCAATTTATACGTCAATTAAATGCAAAATCGAAATTGTTACAAATTCGCGGAAAGCGGGTGAGTCTCGCTTTTGGCTTTGCAAGTATTCCGAAAAAAGAGGAAAATTTTCGGCCGTATTTTGAACAAGCCGAAATGCAAATGTACACCGATAAAAAAGAGAAGAAAATTCTCGATTCTTAATTGAAAATTATTTTTCGCCGATTAACAAATAGGTGCACTTTTCAAAGTCATTTGTGGTCGCTTTCGGAGTCACTTCATAAAATTCTAAAAAATTCCGAATTTTTGTCGCTTTAATTCCGACATTGACATTTTGGGAATTGATGAGCATTAAAGTGGCAAGTCCTAAAATTTTCCCGTTATAAACAATGGGACCGCCCGAATTTCCGGGCTGAATCGCAGCATCCATTTGAAAAGTGGATTTATCGCCAAGAAGTCCATTTTTCCCCGAAACAATTCCTTTGGTGACTTTTAATTCCATGCCTTGTAATTCGATTTGCGGATAACCGTAAACAAGAATTTCACTTCCCAGTTTGGGTTGTTCATTGGAAATAGGACAAGAATTTAATGTGACTCCGTTTACTTTTAAAATCGCTAAGTCGAGCACATCGTTAGAAAGTTCTGCAATTTTTGAAAATCCATCTGTGGGAATATACTTGCCATTTAAATAAATAGCCACTGAGGAAAGATCCTTAATCACATGCGAATTGGTGATTAAAATATCGGGAGCAATCGCTACTGCGGAACCTTGGGCAGTTGATTTTTCATCTTTTGCGGGTTTAGTTGAGTTTAGAATTTTAACTCCACCTAGATTTATTTTCCATTCTTCAAATTTTGCAAAATTGATATAGCGCGGTGCACAAATTAAAAAATAGCGGGCATTGTCTGCATCGTGCAAAGTAAAGATAATCACGTTTTCATCATCTCTATTTTTATCTTCATCAAAAGCATCTACAATCATTGAATATTCCAAATCTTTGATTTTAATCAATAGGGATGAGTCTTCGATGGAAATATTTATACTTCCCGTTCCCGCAGAATCAATATCGGTAAAAGATTTGGTATAATCCTCTTTTTCATCGTCATACAATCCCATGCCGGCAATTGCATAGCGAAAGGAAAAAGAAAAATCTCCCCATAAATTTCCCGAAGAGAACAATAAAATGCCTAAAATCCAAAAAAGAATCTTGAAAAAATTTTGGTTTTCTCTTTGCATATTTGCTCCGATTCTAAAATAGAATTTATTCTGTTTTGCTAGAATCTGGCGGAGCGTTTAACGCTTTTAAACTATCGACTTTTAAACTGTCGCGGCGCGGGAACATATTTTGATAAATGACCGTGCGACGACTCGCCATGAAGCGGCTGTAACGCCCATTCGGATTGTGTTTTCCGGGACTTGCAAGAACCGCAGCCATATTGATGGATTGATCTAAATTCAATTTGAAAGCGCTTTTCTTAAAATATTCTTGACTGGCAGCTTCGCAACCAAAAATCGTCGGTCCCCATTGCGCATAATTCAAATACAATTCTAAGATGCGGTTTTTGCCGAGAATTTTTTCCATGAGAAGAGCGTAGGCGAGTTCTTTGAATTTGCGTTCCCACGAACGTTCTCCCGAAAGGAATAAATTTTTCGCCAGTTGCTGCGTAATCGTGCTTCCGCCGAATTTCGTTTTTCCGTAGTAACGGTTTGCATCTAAAGCTTCGGCGATTGCGCGCACATCAAATCCGGGATGATAATAAAATCCCGCGTCTTCGCTTGCGATTACCGCTTTTTGCAAATACGGGCTAATGCTATCGAGCGGCACAAAGCGATGCTTGATTTGCACTTTCGGATTGGAATCGACGAGCGCTTCCATATAATTGCTCATCTCGGGATTTTCATATTCCAAAACTTTGACGTTATCGTAAATGGCGTAGCAGTAAACGAAAGCTTTATAAAGCAAAAGAGAAACGACGAGAGTAAATGCAATCGCGTAAAGGGTTAACGTCAAAAGCGCCAGACGGAAAATGCGATTTAATATGCGATAAATCCATTTGAAAATGCAAAAAATAATCCCGAGAATTTTGCGGAATTTTTCGGGGAGCGCATTCCAACGCTGTTCTAAAGATTCTTTGATTTGTTTGTAATTCACAAGCGGAAATGATAGAAAGTTTTAATGGAGTTGTCTTTTAACGTTTGCCGCCGAACCAAGAATTCATATCTTGTCCTTCGGAAAGTTGAAATCTTTCAACGCTAATTCCAGCGCCGAGAGGAGCCGCATCGATTCCTGCATTTTTAAAAACTTCGAGAAGAGATTCTGTGCCCGCGCGCCCCGCGTCATCTTGATCCAAGCAAAGAATGACGCGTTTATTTTTAAAAAGATTTGCCCATTCCGTTTTGAAGGATTTGACGCCCGGAATTCCCACCGCTGGAAATCCGCGGTCGATCATGGTGAGCGTATCGACGCAGCCTTCGCACAAATAAACCCAACCGATATTTCCGTCTAAAATTTTCAGATTAAAAGGAAACGGAATTGTGCCGCGCAAATTCAATTCTTTCGGTTGCGTTTCGTTGTCAATTGCACGCGCTTGAAAATAAAGCGGAATGATTTTTTTATCTAAATACGGAAAAAGTAAACGGTGTTTGTAATAGCGCAAATTGCCGTTCTCGTTGAAAAGTCCCGCTTTTTGCAAAGCTTCAATTCCAAAATTTTGCAGCAATTCTCGGTTGACTTTATCGTAATCGGTAATGTAACGCAGCCGCATCGATTCCCAAGTTTTCTTAAAAATGCGGCGTTTGACAAGCCAAGACGCAGCGGGCGAGCCTTCAATCGGCGAAAGTTTTTCAAAAAAATTCAGAATAATTTTTGCGCGTAAAATCGGATCGATTTCGGGCTTGGGTTCTACTTTTACCACTTTAATTGGCGGAGCTGCCGCGGCAAAATTCGGCACGAGATGTGTTTCCGAAGTCCCGGGCGCAGGAATTGTCTCGGGAAAAAATTCCGCTTGCAACCAATCGACTGCTCCGCGGAAATCTAAATTCCGAGAAATTTCTACCAGGCGAATCGCATCGCCGCGGACATCTTGACAAACCCAACAATTAAAAAGACCTTTGGATTCCGAAAGAGAAACGCTCGGTGTGCGGTCGCCGTGTGCGTGGCGCATCGCATAAGGGCAGCGAAATTTTCCGCGGACGACATGATGCCCCAAGCGTTCTGCTACTTGAGTAATCGAGAGCGAAGCCTTTAACGCTTCAATATCGTCGCGGGAATAATTCATCGTTAGGAAAACTAATTTAAAAACAAGAAATGTGTTCTATTTTTTGGGCGAATCGCTGCGGCGCTTGTCGTCAAAGATTTCGTAAATTTCTAAATTTGAGTCATGGCTAAGAAAACAAAGAAAAAGGGAACTGAATTCGATACAAAAAAAATTGGGCGCGTCTTGGGCTGCTTTGCGCTCGGGTTTGGCGTGCTTTTGCTGATTGCACTCATTTCATTTATCGGCAGTGAAAAAAATTGGCTCGGACCGATTTTTGGTAAAATGATTCCGGAAACTTTCGTTTACATTTTCGGAAATCTCTCGGCGACGATTGTTTCGGTCGCTTTGATTTGTTGGGGAATTTGGCTTTTGCTTGCGGGAGAATTTCCGCGTTTTCTGAAAGCGTGCTGTGGATTTTCCGCTCTTTGTATTCTTTGTCCTGCGACATTGGCGCTTGTTTCTGCGGCCGCAGGAAACCTCAATTTGAAGGCGAATACGCTTTATGCGAGCGGCGGACGTTTGGGATATTTTTGGGTGAAAGTTTTAATTCAACCGGTTTTTGGTTCGACGAATTTTCTTTTTCCATTTGTGATTCTTGGAATCATTTTTTTTGCGGTTGCCGTTTCGCTTTTTGGACTGAAACTTTCGCATTTTTCATGCGTGAAAATTCCGTTTACTTTTATCGCGGGCTGGTGGGCGAATCGTCCGAAGAAAGAGTTAGAACCTGAAACAGAAAAGCCCGAAAATCCGAAGCCGAAGAAACCTTCGAAAAAAGATGACTCGGACGCTGTGAAAAAATTGTTAGAAAAAGAACGCGCCGAAGCGATTTCAAAAGATTGGAATAGCGATTATACGATTTATTCGGGACAAGCAAAACCATTCCGCGGAAATGCGGGCGCATTTGATGGAACTCTTCCGGTAGAAAATCAGCCGGTGGTAAAAGAGGCTTCGTCTTTCACGGTGACGTCTACGGAAAAGGCTGCGAAAACGCAAAATATTTCTTCGGATTATCCGAATGTTGCAGAACGTGAAATCGAAGAAAAAGAACGTTATCTCCGAGAAAATGAAAAGAATTTGGGCGCATTAGAAGTGCGCGCTCTCCGCGATGAAATTGCGCATTTGCGGCAAGTGCAGCAGATGAATAATTGGGAAAATAATCGTCAGCAACGGCCGTCGATCAAAGGAATTATCGAACGCGATGACGAAAAAAATTCTCCCGAAAATTCGAATTTTAATTTGGATAATGCGAAAGAAAAATCGAAAAAGGATGAGTCCATTTTCAATTTAGAGGAAGCGTTAAAAAAATCAAAAGAAAATAATTCTTTGAAAACGGAAATCGTTTCGGAAAATGAGCCCGCAGAATTGACAGAATCCAAGGTAAATGTTGAAGAAAAAACAGTCGCGCCCGAAACGCAATACGACGAATATGTGATTCCGAAAGTCGATGAAATTTTGGAAGCACCGCCCGAACAAAAGCCCGATTATACGGCGCAAGAATTGGATGAAATCAGCCATCAATTAGAAGAGCAATTAGAAAATTTCAAAGTGAAAGGAAAAGTGCTCGGCATTTCCACGGGTCCGATGATTACGCGCTTCGAAGTGGAACCGGGTCCGGGCGTAAAAGTGGGCCGTTTTTCTTCGTTGCACGAAGATTTAGCGCTTGCATTAAAAGCAAAATCGATTCGTATTTTGGCGCCGATTCCTGGGAAATCTCTCGTGGGCGTTGAAGTGCCGAATCGAAAATTGCAAACGGTTTTTTGCCGCGATATTTTTGAAAGTCCGCTCTTTAAACCGCAGCCCGATAAACTCATTATTGCTCTAGGAAAAGACATCACCGGAAATCCTTATACGATGGATCTTTGTCGCGCTCCGCACGTGCTTATCGCGGGGCAAACCGGTTCTGGTAAATCTGTTTGCATTAACACGCTGATGGCGAGTTTACTCTTTAGTAAAACGCCCGATGAATTGCGGATGATTCTCGTCGATCCGAAAGTGGTCGAACTGAAACTCTACGAAGATATTCCGCATTTGCTTGCGCCCGTGGTGACGCAGCCCGATGTCGCTGTCAGCGCACTCAAATGGGCGTGCGTTGAAATGGACCGCCGCTACGAAGAACTTGCCAAGTGGAAAGTGCGTAATCTCGTCGGCTACAATCAAAAGCGTCGCGAACAACAAGAAGTCATTCGCAAAATTCAAGAGATGAAAGCGGCGTACGAATCGGCGAAAAAATTAGCGGATAAAGTCGAAGAAGAAAATCGCACGGCGAAAGAAACTGCTTTGGCAAATGGAACTCCCGCTCTTGAATTACAGCCGATTCCGCCGGTGCCTAGCTTAAGCGAAATTCCACCGATGCCCGAAACGATTATGGAAAATTTGCCGTATATCGTTGTCGTCATCGATGAACTTGCGGACTTGATGATGGTCGCTGGCAAAGAAGTGGAAAAGTATATTGCTCGCATTGCGCAAAAAGCGCGCGCTGTGGGAATTCATTTGGTCATTGCAACGCAGCGTCCTTCGGTGAATGTGATTACCGGTTTAATCAAAGCGAATTTACCTGCGCGTATCAGTTTCAAAGTCGCGTCTCAAATTGATTCGCGGACTGTCTTGGATCAAGCGGGCGCCGAGAAACTTTTGGGCCGCGGCGATATGCTTTATCGTTCTGGCGATGATCCGGAACCGACGCGTGTTCACGGCGGATTTTTAACCGATGAAGAAGTGGAAAAATTAGCGGATGTTTGCGCCAATCAAAATGTGCATTACGAACGCTTAACCACTTTTGACATCGAAGATCCTTCGGATACGGGAGAATCGGGCGAAGAAAAAGCAGGCTTCCTCGACAAATTGGATCGTCTTGCTTTCGATGTTGCGCGTTACGGACTTGAACGCGGCTCACTTTCGACTTCCGAAGTGCAGCGGCATTTCGCGGTAGGATTTAGCCGCGCCGGAAAAATCGTCGATCAGTTGGAACGCTTAAATATCTGCGGAAAAAAGAACGGCAGTAAACCGCGTGAAATGCTTGTCGCCGATGAACAAGCGCTTTTTGAACGTTGGCCAAAATAAGGAAAATATGCAAACAGAAATCAATATTCCTTGGGCGCATTCGCCGGCTCCGAAAGAGCCGGGCATCCACGTTATCGCCGATCAGAATTTAGAAGAACTCGTTCCGTTCATCGATTGGTTTTATTTGTTTTACGCATGGCGCATTCCGGGAAAATTTCCTGAAATTTTAGAAGGCGATTCGCCGAAAGCAGAAACTGCGCGCAAACTTTATGCGGATGCGCAAAAACTTTTAGCCGAAGCAATTGAAAAAAAGTGGATTCAAGCTCGCGGAATTTTTGGCGTTTTCCCGGTGACGCGTTCGGGCGAAGGCTTAGATTTGCATTCGGAATTTGGAACGACGCGCTTTGAATTTTTGCGGGAACAAGAAGTGCGTGACGGCATTTGCAAGCATCGTTCTCTCATCGATTTTATCACGCCGAAAGAAACGGATTATCTCGGACTTTTTGCGGTGTCTGCGGGATTTAACATCGCAGAACAATCCGCGCAATTTAAAAAAGCGGGCGATGATTATTCGTCCATTCTTTTGCAATCATTAGGCGGACGCTTGACCGAAGCATTCTCCGAAAAATTGCATCAAGATGTGATGAAAAAATATTGGGGCTATCTTCCCGAAGGCGCAAAACCATTTGGCATTCGCCCGGCTCCGGGTTACCCGACTTGTCCGGATCATACCGAAAAACTCGCCATTTGGAAAGCGATGCATGTCGAAGAACAAACGGGCATTAAACTTTCGGAATCGTATATGATGATTCCTGAATATTCTACATGCGGCTATTATTTTGCGCATCCGAAGAGCCTTTATTTTTCCGTTGGAAAAATCGCAGACGACCAAATTCAAGATTACGCTAAGCGAAAAAATTGGTCGGAAGAAATGGCAAAAAAATGGCTGAGAAGGGAATAATCGCAGCGTTGCTGCATTGAAAAACTATATTTTGAAAAATGATAACGATTTGCTCTTATACATTGATTCTTCTTTCGGTGATTTATTGCGTTTATAATCTTTCGCACTTTATCGATAATTTTGGAGAACTGCAAAAGAAAGTGGGCGAATATCGGGACATCGTTGCGGAATTAGATGACGATCGTTCGGGAACTCTTCGCAAACTCGTCATCCAAGATTTTCTTTTGATTGCGGCTTATACAGCGTTAGCGTATTTTGCGGGATTGCAAATTTGGGTTCTCGCTTTAATCGCGATTAAATTTCTTTATTCGAGCAAACTTTCCAATCGATTTATGGATATCGTCTTTAAATTGGAATCCGATGTCACGCCGAAATTTTATCGGGCACAAAAAATTGATGCGCTTTTGAATGTGCTTCTTTGCTTGTTTATTTTGCTCATTCTCGTTGTATGAAAAAAATTTTCGTCCTGCTTTTGTTTTTCACAGCGACATCGTTTGCGCAAAAATTGCCATTTGTCATCGGGGCCGTCGCGGAAACGGGTTACGGCATTTTAAACGACGGCAGTGAAGGCGCAGGCCTCAATCGGATGACTCCTTTTCTTGGCGCTTGGGTGCAAGGCATTGGATTTTTCCGTGTGGGTTATGGATTTTACAATTATTCGCGAACAGAAAAAAGCAGCGGGGAACATCTTTATGTGCGCTCGCGCGCATTGAATGCAACGTTAGGAATTACGCCACTCGGTCCTGGAAGGCCTTATTTGACGGGCTCATTTACCCATGTGCGAAAACTCGCCAATGTTGGCGACGTCACGTGGAATGAATGGGGAATTGGCGGCGGCGCGACTTTTCAAATTCTCCCGACGGCAGCAATCGTTACCGAATTAGAACAGCGATGGATTCTTTCGCATTATGATCCCGTCGCCGATTTGCGCGTGCACGGAACGCGGCTTCAATTCAATGTTGGATTTGTAGTTTATGTCTATTAAAACTGTGGCAATTTTTGGCGGCGCATTTGACCCGGTGCATCAAGACCATGTGCGACTTGCCAGACTTTGTTTGGATTTGCATCTTTGCGAAGAAATTTGGTTTGTGCCGAGTCCCGATCGTTGGGATAAGAAATTATTTGCGTCCGCAGAAGATCGTCTCGCCATGTTGGATTTAGTCGTCGGCGATGATCCGCGCATCCGCATCTCGGAAATGGAATTGAATTTAGGCGATTACCGCGGTTCGTATGTTTCGATGTGCACATTCCGCGAACAATTTCCCGAAGTCAATTTTCGCTTACTTGTCGGCGCGGATAGTTATCAAGGAATTCCGCATTGGCGCGATCCGCTGCATTTTTTTGGCACCGAATTTAACGGTCCGCAACTGCTCAAAGAATTTGAACTGATCGTTTTTGAACGCCGCGGTTCTCCGAAGCCCGATATGCAAGAACATAGAGCAAAAGGTTACGCACAAATGTTTTGGGTCGGAAGCGAACATGGCTTTGACGGAAAATTTGCGAGCAGCGAAATTCGGAAAGAACTTTTCTTCGGCAGAGGAAAAAAGCCCGAAGGCTTAGACGAAAAAGTTTTCCGTTACATTCAAGAACACGAAATTTATCGCTTGTAAATTTTATGCACGAAGTTCCCCAAACGATGTTCTTTGAAAGCGTTGTTCGCAATGAACAGCGCGGCATGACTCTCGAAGATGAATTGGCGCTGCGTTTTACATATCATTCCAAAGAAGAATGGCGAAGAAAAATTCAAAGCGGACTGGTTACATTAAACGGCGTTTTGGCGACTCCCGAAATGATTGTGCAACCGAAGGATAAAGTCGTCTACCGCGTGGACAATTATACAGAACCCAAAGTCCCGACGCATTTCGAAATTCTTTACCGCGACGACGATTTTCTCATCGTTTCAAAACCCGCAGGAATTCCGATCCATCATACGGGGCGCATTTTTTATAATACATTCACCGGCGTCGTGCGCCGCACACTCAAAAACGAAGAACTTTCGCCGATGCATCGCTTAGACCGCGACACCGGCGGCATTATGATTTTTGCGGAAAACAGCGACACATTAAAACGATTTGAAAAATCTCTCGAATATATTTTGCTCCGTAAAATTTATTTGGCGGTTGTCCGCGGAAAATTTCCCGATGGCGAAATCGTCTGCGAAGAGCCACTTGCCGAAGATCCCACAAGCGATATTCGCATCAAAATGTTTCCGAGAAAAAACGGAAAACCGTGCAAAACCGTTTTTCGAAAAGTCGCCGAATCGACGGAAAAAATCGGTGAAGTCGAAGCGCCATTTTCCCTTGTCGAAGCAGAACTTTTTACGGGACGCAAACATCAAATCCGCGCGCATTTATCGCATTTAGGATTTCCAATCGTCGGCGATAAATTATACGATTTCGACGGCAAGTATTATAAGAAGCTCGTGCAAGGTCCATTAAGCGAAGAAGATTTTCGCATTTTGGGCGCGCACACGCAAATGCTTTTTGCTTATAAAGCGTTGATTCGGATTCCGGGAAAAGAACCGGAATGGTTTACGTCGGAACAGTTTACAGGTGAGATGGCGCAAGTGGTGAAGGCGCTTTTGCCCGCTTCACGCGACGCTTGAGTTCTTGATTCAGTGGAAAATAAATCAGCGAAAATAAAATGTAGCCGAAGAAAAGAACGCACCAATGATTGATTTCAAATCGCGTTTCGATAAAATGCATTTCGATAAACATTAACGGTGCTGCGATTAAAAAAAGCGGAAGTTGTCTGCATTGATCGCCGAGAGAAAATCGGCATTCATAGCTCACGATAGAATTGATCATCGGAAAACTTGTGCAAAAACCGCCCATCAAATTTTTGACGAGCATAAGGCAGCTTACGACAGCCGCAATCGCGGGCGCTTTAATGTAAACGGGAAGCGGTGTTTTGTAGCGGACGCCTGGCGCATAAGTTTGCTTTTGAAAAATAATCACGCCGAGAATGATATCGAAAAGACAAAATCCGACAAAGAAAATTTCGCTTTCGGGAATTCGCGGAAGCAACAATGCCCCGAGCAAAACAAAGAAAACGAGCCCGAGAATAATGCTTACGACGATGGGAATTCGCATTTTATCGTGCATCACGCGGACGATGTGCACATACAAAAGACACATCAAAGCAGAAATCGCATTTGCCGTTCCAATCGGAAGGCCGACAGCGATGTAAGCGAGTCCGCAAGGAATTGGAATCGTCGCTAAAACCGCTTTAATTTGAGGATCTTTTAAATATGCGCTCGCTGTTCCGAGGAATGTGACGACAATAATGAGTAGCCAATCGTAAAAGGAAAAATCAAAATTCAACGCGGAAAACATGCAGTAAAATTAGAAATTAGAAGGGCGAAGTTAGGGGGTGAAAAGCGAGACAGCTTTATCGCCTGCGATAAAATTTTCTTATATTTGAAATCAAGTAGTTGCGTTTGTCTTGGATCTGCAGACCAGAATCGCCAAATTCCACTGGGTGCAGGCAGAGAAAAGGCTAAAGTAATTCATTCACATAAAACCAAAAAGGAAATGGACAGCATATGGCTACCATTACAAAAGAAAAGATTAAAGAACTCACCTCTAAGTTTGGTGCAAACGAAAACGATACCGGTAACGTCCGCGTTCAGATTGCGATTCTCACCGAAAGAATCAAGAATCTCACGGAACATGCAAAGGCTAACAAGAACGACCACCACTCTCTCCGCGGTCTTTCGATGATGGTTGCTCA
This sequence comes from Hallerella porci, assembly GCF_003148885.1. NCBI lineage: Bacteria > Pseudomonadati > Fibrobacterota > Fibrobacteria > Fibrobacterales > Fibrobacteraceae > Hallerella > Hallerella porci. Next base: position 48,907 of record NZ_QGHD01000003.1, read on the forward strand.
ACGTCGCAACCTCCTGAACTACTTCAGCAACAAAGACATCAACGCAGCACGTCAGCTTATCAAGGACTTGGGCCTTCGCGGCTAAGTTAGGGTTTGCTTATGGAATACAAAATGCTCGCAGCTAAGGAAGCTACTGCAAAACTTCCCGACGGAACCGAAGTGGTTCTCGAAACGGGTCGTCTTGCAAAGCAGGCTTCTGGTTCTGCAGTCGTCAAAGTTGGCGACGCATTTGTCCTAGCAACCGTTTGCTTTGGACCGGAAAAAGAAGGTGACTTCTTCCCGTTGACCGTTGAATATCGCGAAAAGGCTTATGCTGCTGGTCGCCTTCCGGGTGGCTATAGCAAGCGCGAAGCGGGTCGTCCGAGCGATGAAGAAATTCTTTCAGCTCGTATCATCGACCGTCCGATTCGTCCGATGTTCCCCGATAACTTCACCCGCGAAGTGCAGGTGATTGTAAACGTTCTCTCCGCAGACAAGAAATTTGCTCCGGACGTCTTTGGCGTTTCTGCAGCATCTCTTGCGATTGGTCTTTCCGAACTTCCGTTCGAAGAACAAGTGGCGGCGGTTCGCGTTGCGGTAATCGGTGACGAATACATCGTCAATCCTTCTTACGAACAAGTTTCTGTGGCCGATCTGGACCTCGTGGTCGCCGGTACAGAAAACTCGGTTTGCATGGTGGAAGGCGGCGCTTACGAAGTTTCCGAAGACACGATGATTAAGGCCATCACGACCGGTCACGATGCGATTAAGGAACTTTGCAAGGCTCAAGCAGAACTCGTTGCAAAATTTGCAAAGCCGAAGATGGTCCTCACCCCGAAGAATAAGGGTGAAGCTCATGACAAACTGGAAGTCGCAGTCAAGGAAGTTATTTTCGACGAATTGAACGCAGCTCTTCACGCCAATATGGTGAAGACTCAGCTCTATCCGAAGATGGCAGAATTGGAAGCGAAGGTTGTCGCGGATCCGAAAATTCTCGCTATCATCGGCGAAGGCGAAGCACAAGATGCAGCACTTCTCGCAGATGCGAAGGCAATTTTTGCAGAACTCGAACGCACCACGATGCGTACGATGATTTTGAACGAAGGTCGCCGTATCGACGGTCGTGCAACGACTGAAGTGCGTCCGATTGAAATTCAGTTGGGAGTTCTTCCGAGCGCTCATGGTTCGGCAGTTTTCCAACGCGGCGAAACTCAAGCTCTCGTCACCTGCACTCTCGGCACAAAGGCCGACGAACAGCGTTACGAAACCCTTCAAGGCGAAGGCTCGAAGAGCTACATGCTGCATTACAACTTCCCGCCGTTCTGCGTCGGTGAATGCAAAAAACTCGGCATGTCTCGTCGTGAAATCGGTCACGGCCATTTGGCGGAACGTTCGCTCAAGGCAGTTCTCCCGGTAACGGAAGACTTCCCGTATACGATTCGCATCGTTTCCGAAATTCTCGAATCGAACGGTTCTTCTTCGATGGCTTCTGTCTGCGGTGGAACTCTCTCGCTCATGGATGCTGGCGTTCCTATCAAGGCGCCGGTAGCTGGTGTGGCGATGGGCCTCATCTCGGAAACGGGTCATGCGGATGATGAAAAGATCAAAATTTTGACCGACATCACCGGAACCGAAGACCATCTCGGCGATATGGACTTTAAAGTCACTGGTACCGAATTTGGTATTACCGCATTCCAGATGGATATCAAGATCAAGGGCATCACTCCGGAACTCATGAGAAAGGCTCTGGAACAAGCTCGTGCTGGTCGTATGCACATTCTCGGCAAGATCAAGGAAGCCATTCCGGCTCCGCGCGATCATTTGTCCGCGAAGGCTCCGACCATGATCAAGATGCATATCCCGACAAGCAAGATCCGCGATGTGATTGGCTCGGGTGGCTCGGTGATCAAGGGAATGCAAGCTCAGACCGGTTGCCAAATCAACATTGACGAATCCGGTATGATTGACATTGCTGCGCCGAACGCTAAGGCAGGTGCAGTTTGCCGTCGTATGATCGAAGAACTCATTGCAGAACCGGAACCGGGTCGCATTTACAAGGGCAAGGTGAAGACGATTCAGCCGTTTGGCGCATTCGTTGAAATCCTCCCGGGTCGCGACGGTCTCGTTCACATTTCGGAACTCGCAGACTACCGTGTAGAAAAGGTAGAAGACATTGTTCACGTCGGCGACGAAGTGAAGGTGCTCTGCCTCGGTGTCGATCCGAAGGGCAAAGTGAAGCTTTCGATCAAAGCTCTTCAGCAAAAGGAAAAGCCCGCAGAACCGCAAGGGGATGCGCCCGCTGCTCCGGCTCCTGAACAGCCGCAAGCTTAACGCAAAAAATCCCGAGCTTTGCTCGGGATTTTTTTGTATTTCTTCTGCTCCGCCGGCTTGCCGGCGGAGCACTATTTTATAAAAGACTAATCAGCCAGAAGCAAATCGCAGCAAATGTCCAAAGAATGGCAAAAAGTTTGCGATGCTTTTTTTCAACAGCGCAAATCGCAATAATCGCGGTAAATGTCAAATAGACGCTAAAGAAATAAATCAGAATTGTGATGATTTCGTGGGGAATGATTGCGGGCAAAATTCCGCTTCGCATCCAAGCAATCGTCAGCGCAAAAATTTGTAGAAAAGTCGGGAGCACTAACGCTTTTCGAATTTCAACGGGCGAAGTTTTCCATGTGGCGAAAATTTCAATCGCTAAAATGACGGTCGCTGCGATGGCTAAAAATTGAAGTAAAATCATAGGATTTTGAATGAAAAAGGGAAATGAAAATTCCGTTTGTGAAAAGAAAATAAAAATTTTTGAGAGTGCGCAGGCATTCTTTTCGAAAATGCAAAAAAATCAACGGGAATTTTCTAGAAGAATTGTAAAATTTCGTATATTTTACCCACATTTTTTGAGGTTCGCTCTATGAAATTTTGGCTTTCGTGCCTTTTATCCGCCAGTGTGGCTGTTTTATCCGGCTGTTTTGCATCGCCGGGAATGGTGCTCAACGAATCGGCAGACGAAGATGGTGCAGTCGATACTCTTGCGGATTTTCAAGGGGCGAAGGTGCATTTGCAAAGCATTAACGCAAACACTCTTTCGGCTTTAACCGAACCAGCTCCTGCAGCAGAAGCTCTTCCGAGTCTTCCAGAAGAATTGCTCGCTTACAAGCCTGAAGCCTATAAACTCGGACCTTTTGATATTGTTCAAGTCGTGATTTGGGAACATCCCGAACTCACAAGTCCGCTCGGCTCTTACCGCAGCGATAACGCAACCGGTCAGCTTGTGAGCGAATCGGGAGTGATGTTCTATCCTTACGTCGGAGAAATTAACGTCGTCGGTTTAACCGTTGCCGAACTCCGCGAAAAAATTGTCCAAGATCTTTCGAAGGTTTTGAATAATCCGCAAATCGATGTGCGTCTTTTGCAAAGTCAAAGCCACAAAGTTTATGTGCAAGGCTCGGTGAAAAATCCAGGAGTCGTTTCGTTGAACGATGTTCCGGTGACATTTTTAGAAGCCGTGAATCGTTGCGGCGGTGCAACGGGGGCAGCGAATCTTTCGACGGTGGAATTTACTCGCGAAGGTAAAACCTATTTTGTGAATTTGCTTTCTCCTTATGCTGCGGGCAAAGGTCCGAACGATTTAATTCTCAAAGACAACGATGTGATTCGCATTCCGGATTCCGAAGAATCCAAAGTGTACATGATGGGCGAAGTTGGCAAACAGCAAGCGCTTACCTTTAAGAATGGAAAACTTTCACTTGCCCAAGCCATTGCCGAAGCGGGAGGCCTTCAATCCGAATCGGCAAAAGCCGAAAACATTTATGTCATTCGGGCGCAAGCGATGGATCAAATCAGCGTTTATCATTTGAATGCGCGCAATCCGATGGCGCTCGTCTTCGGCGATCAATTTGCGCTGAAACCGGGTGATTTAGTTTACGTCGATGCGACAAGTCTTGCTCGTTGGAACCGCGTGATGAAGATGCTTCTCCCGACGGCTCAGCTGATTTACTACGGAACACAAGCTGTCCATACAACGCATACGGCGAAGGAAGATATTACAAACTGGTAATTTTTTTCGAGAGGAATGAAACAAATTTTTTTTCAATTCCTCTTGATTTTTCTTCTTCTATGTATATATTTTCGCTATGAGTGCTAAAAACGCCAATCAAGAGACGCCTTTTTGGAGTCGCAAGAACCAAAAAGCGTATCGCTTAAACCGCGTTCTTATTTACGCGACAATGATTCTTTCGCTTTTGGCGGCTGGGATTATTTGGTTTGGCGTGAATAGCGCTTTGGGAAAATAAAAAGTGAGGTCTATTCTTATGAACTTTAAGAATATGGAAGTGAATAACCGCGTGCCTATGTATTGCGGTCGTCGTCCAAAGAACGAAAGCATTGAACCTTCTGATCCGATTCCGAACGAAGAAGAACAGGAAGAACAAGAAGAGGAAGAAGAAGAAAACCTCGATGAAGAGGTGAACTTCGACAAGCCCACGTTCAAGCGCGATCAGATCTGGAACGATTACGCGGAAGATCTGGATTACGACCAGTGATCCTTTCCCTGAAAAGGGGAGCTTTTCTTTTATTCGCTTCCGTTTTGGCGTGTATCTTCGTTTCTTGCGCAGCGGGGAACGTTTACACTCCTGAAGCGGAAGAATCTTTCGTTTCTCGGGCGATGAGCGATTGGGTCGCTCCTGAAGAAGAAATGCGGGAATCGTGGCAGCAGTATCAGTTTGCGTTGCAAGCGATGGAAGAGGGCGATTGGTTGGTCGCTCGTCATCATTTGGATATTGCTCTCAAAAAACTTGTTGCAGAACGTTATGATTCTGCGTATTATAATTTGCCAACTCCAGAACGCGATTCGCTTTATCGCGTTGAAATGGCGCATAAAATTATTCTCGCTTTAGATGAAATTTATCCGGAAATTCTTGAAATGGGAGAAGAAGCTTCGGAATATGTGCGCTATGAATTCGAAGAAGAAGGTTTGGATAATTTAGATGAACCGCCTCTCGACAGTGCGGCACTTTTAGAAATTGAAAGTTTTCTGGATACGTTAAATCGGGCGCAGTTTACGCTGCCGGTGGAATTTAATGAACGCGTGATGCAAGAAATTCAATATCTTTCGACGCGGGCGCATGACTTTACCGAGGCTTCGCTTTCGCGGAAAACCGCCTTCGATGAAATGATTTTTGCGAAAATGGATTCTCTCGAAATGCCGCGGGATTTAATCTTCTTAGCGCTCGTGGAATCGGGCTATAAAATTAAAGCGTATAGCCGCGCCAAGGCGGCGGGACTTTGGCAATTTATTCCGTCGACGGGAAAGCGCTACGGACTTTACCAAGATTTTTGGATTGATATGCGGCGAAATCCGGAACTTTCGACGGTCGCTGCGATGAAATATCTGCGCCGTTTGCACGATGAATTCGGCGATTGGCTGATGGCGATGGCGGCTTATAACTGCGGCGAAGGCTGCGTGCGCAAACGCATCCGCGAAGCCAAAGAAGATACGCTGCGGGACACGACGCAGGCGATTACTTATTGGGATTTGAATTTGCCGAAAGAAACGATGCATTATGTGCCGCGGATTTTGGCTGCGATGACGATTGGACATTATCCAGAACATTATGGAATGCAAGTGGAAAAGCGGGAACGAGCGCCATTTGATACGGTGACCGTTGTCGAATTTATGCCGCTCGATCAAGTGGCGAAAGCCGCGAATGTCGATTTGAAGACGATTCAAGAATTGAATTTGGAATTGAACCGTTGGTGCACTCCGCCGAAAGAAACGGGTTATGTGCTGCGAATTCCTGAAGGCTCGCGCGATTCATTCCTTGTCGCTTATAATAAAATGGACAAAAAATCCTTCTCGCGGTGGCAATATCACAAAGTCGCGGGCGGCGAAAATTTAGGGAAAATCAGCCGACAATACGGCGTTTCGGTGCGGGATATTCAGCAGGCGAATCATTTGAAAAATACGCGAATTCGCCGCGGACAAGTTTTGATGATTCCGCTGCCGGCAAGCGCTTATTCCGATTCGAAATCAAAAAACAGCGGAAAAGAAAAAGCGTCGAAAAATTCTTCGGGCAGAACTTATAAAGTGCGTTCGGGCGATAATCTCGGAAGCATCGGACGCAAATTTGGCGTTTCGGTTTCGCAGTTGCAAGAATGGAACGGACTTTCGGACGCGTCCATTTATGCGGGGCAAATTCTCGTCGTTTCGAAACCGGCGAAGGCGTCAAAGGCTAAAACGGAAAAATCCGAAAAGCCCGCAGAAAAAAGCGAAAAGAAAAAAGAAAATCCGCCAAAGACAGAAAACGGCGAATTTATTTCGCACAAAGTAGAATCGGGCGAATCGCTTTGGGATATTTCGCGGAAATATGGCGTGACAATTGAACAAATTGTCGAATGGAACAAGAAAAAATCGACAAAAGTGAAAGCTGGCGAGGTTTTGAAAATTCGCCAGTAGCAGAAATTTTTAACTTTGGGCAATGAAGTTTAAAATTTCACTTCTTTTTTTGCTCGCTTTGCAAGTTGCGTGGGCAGAAACTTCTACGGATTCCATTCCGAAGAATCTTCCGTCCGATGAAACGCAAAAAATTGAGGTCCAAAAATCGGAACCGAAAAAAGCGGGAATTCTCAGCAGTTTAAATCCCGTTGAAGAAGATGAAGCGATTCATCGCGGCAATGTTTTTGCGGGCGCGACTCTTTTCCTATTGCAAGGAAGTTCGGATGACGAAACTTTAAATGTGATTTTCGGCGACATTTATGAAGCGGACGGCTACACTTTTACCGTCGAAGGTTTCGGCGGTTATTTTATTCGCGATGCGATGGCGCTTGGCATGCGGGCTGGTTTTAGTCGGACGCATTTAGATATTGATTTTTCTTTGTTGGATGATATCGCTAACGTTTCGCAGCACCGCAAATACGAAAGCAACGGATTCTTTTTGCAGCCACTTTTGAAAAATTATCTGAAAGTTTTTGATTCTAAAAATGTTTACTTCTTTAATGAAACTTCATTGACGGTGGAATATTCTTACGGCATTTCGCAAACGGATGACCGCGAAGATATTTCTAAAACGCGCACGAATAGTTGGACATTTAAATTCGGAATTAATCCGGGCTTAAGCATTATGGTTCTCGATCGCTTTGCGTTTGAATCTTCGGTCGGACTTTTAGGGCTGAGTTCTACGTGGATGGATGTTGAAGAAAACGGTAAATCCCGCAGCGAAGTCGTTTACAATATCGTGAATTTTAAAATCAATTTACTGGCGTTAGATTTTTCGCTAGTTTATTTCTTCTAGGGAAAAGCTCATGAAAAACAGCAAAAAATTTTCTTTGTTTTTAGCGTTCTTCTTCGCGTTCTTTACCGCCTGTGAAGAAAGCGATGTCACTAGTGCAAATGTTCCCGAGACAATTTTTGCGTCGATTGCATTTGAAAATGGAACGGTGAAAGCGGTGAATCCGCAGACGAAAACGATTGCCATTTCCTTGAATGAAAATGTCGATTCGCTTCAATTAAAATCGATTACATCGAATGCGACTGCTGAATTTTATTTGACGACCGATGCGGATTTAATCGATCCGGGAATTGGCCAAGAAATGCAGCCGGGAATTCAAATCGCTGTGAGCGATACCAATTCTTTTTCGTTCGTTGTCTTGGATGAAAAGAAGCGCATTGTCGAAGTTTGGCTTGTAAAATGGGAAACGGAAAAATCTTCGTCATCCGAAAGTTCTTCGAGTGCAGAAAAAGAAAAATCTTCCTCTTCTGAAAAAATTTCTTCGGCAAAAGAATCTTCGTCTTCGATGAGCTCGAGTTCTTCGAAAATCAAAAATTCTTCAGCGGAAATCATTTCGAGTTCGTCTGTAGAAATTTCTTCTTCGAGTGAAAAATCTTCGTCTAGTTTTTCATCGAGTGAAGTTTCGTCTTCTTCGGAAACAGAAATTTCTTCTAGTGAAATTTTCAGTTCATCGTCAATTTTGAAAACAGAAATTCCGCAAATTCCGGGCTCGGATTTTTCTTCGCGGAATGATTTCTTTGCGACGACAAGCGATGCGATGGCGACGGAAGGAAGTGCAACCGTTGTCGCTAAATACACATTTAAGTCCGAAGCGAATTTGATTGAAAACGGTTCATCGATTACACTTTCAACAGAAGAAGTATCTTGCGCTTGGGGCGGAATTCCGGGCGGATGGAAAATGGCGACGGGAATTTATTTCACCGGTGAATATTCGGGAACGGATGCGCGCGATATTTACGACGAAGGTTATGAAAGTGGAACGCCGAGCACAGCGCCTTCGGATTTGACAAAGAAAATGAAATTTGGAAAACCTTATACAGCGCGCCCAACTGCGTTTGAACTCACTTATTCTTACGAACACGTGGCGAATAAATCCAAAGAATTTCCGCAGAAAAGTCTTGCTTACGTCATCCTCGTGAGTGCGGACAATCACGCCGTGGCACTAGGAATGCTTTCGGATTCGGCAACGGTTGAACAGACAATGAAAATTGTTCGGTTAAATTACGGCGCAGATCCCGACGGAATTCTTTCGGCGGGTTATGCGGGTACATCGGATTTAACTCTCGGCACAGGCGATGAAGAAGTTGCGAGCATTCGCGTTCTCTTTGCTTCGTCTGCGTACGCGCATATCGTCGCTGGCGGTGTAGCGGGGAAAAGTAGCGATTTCCGCGGCGGCGAAAAATCTTCGCTCACTTTAGAAAACTTCCGGCTTCTCGGTAAGGAAGTTGCAGAATGAAATATCTCCTCGGCATTTTAGCGTTTTGCATTTTCGCATGCACCGCTGATTATGATACCTTTGGCACATCGGATTATCGTGTGCTGAACGATTTGAGTTTTCGAGAACAAGTGAGCGCTCCTGCAGTTTATTCGAGCGAACATCGCTTGGAATTTGATTTGCAAGAAATTCCCGATTCCTTGGAAACGTGGGATTCGCTTACGATTGATGATATCGATGTCAGCCATTTTGCGACGATGCATTTAGTTGAAAGTCGCTTTTCCGAATTTCCGCAAGATTCTCTTGAACTCGATTCATTAGCCGATAGCGTCGCTTATGCAGAAAAGCCTTTGCGCGAAGGCGAAAAAATTCGCTTGCCCGCGGGTCATGTGATTTATATGCTCGTCGTTTCGGAAAGCAAAAAGAAATCCATTTGGAAATTGGAATTTCGCGTTCCCGAAAAAGTGAGCAGTTCTTCGGACGAAGAAAGTTCAAGTTCCGAAAGCGTTTCAAGTAGCTCCGAAAAAAATAGCGGAGAAATTTCTTCGAGCTCTTTCGTGGGAAAAAGTTCTGCTTCCGAAAAAAGTTCTTCGTCAAAAATTTCTGAAAATTCATCTTCGTCCGAGGCGACGCCAAATTCTTCGAGCGCAGAAGTTCTTTCGAGTTCTTCGGCGGAACCGTTAGACGAAAGCGCTCCGCAAATTCTTTCTCTTTCGATTGCGGGGAAAAAAGCGGAAATCGATTTGGAGCGCTTCGCTATTCATGTAGACTCTTTAGAATTTCGCACGGATCTTTCGAAATTAAAACTTTCGGAGCTCACGCTTTCGGAAGGCGCAATGGCAAATGTGAAAGTGGGCGAGTCTTACGATTTTGGTTACGGTGTCGCAGTCACTGTAACGGGGAAAAATGGCAAGACGACAACTTATCAAGTGAAAGCGGGCTATCAAATTCCGGGAAGCAATTTTAACATTTGGAAAAATAGCGATGTCGTTCCCGATACGCTTTGGAATAATGCGAATACGATTTTAACGACGACAGAAAAATACACATCGGGTTCGATGATCGGCGCAAAAATTACAACGGGAAAAGTCGTCGGCAAAGTCGCGAGTGGAAGCTTATATACCGCGGACTTTAATCCGAAAGAGGTTGCCACCTTAGCGATGGCGGATGCTTCGAAATGGCCCGATGGCAATGAACTTCTCGATTTTGGAAAGCCATTTGGCGCGCGTCCCGAAATGATGGAAGTGAAATTTTCGTATACGGGAAAAGGCGATAGCTGCGAAATGTATATCCTTCTAGAAAATCGCACGGGAAATAAAAACATTAACCGCAAAGCGAGCGATGTGAATAAATTGATTGCTTCGGCGTGGTATCGTTCGACGACGGCAGATAATTCGGGTCGCGTCAATCCCGATGTCGTAAGCATTTCTCCCGCTGACAAAAATGGAATGCGGACTCTTCTTTTAAAACTGCATTACGGCGTTCCGCTTTCTGGCTCTGCGATAGAAAAGACCGCAATTTTCCGCACGACTCTGCAATCCAAAGAAAGTGTTGCGATAAACAACAGTCTCGTTCAAGGGACTGGCGAAGAGCCGGTGACGCATGTGCGTATCGTCTTTGCTTCGAGCGCAGACGGCAATCATTACAAAGGCGTGAAAGATGCAACTCTTATCATCGACTCGGTGCGTTTAATTTACTAAGGACAAAGATGTTACTCAACTGGGAAACTCTTCTTTCGGCGACGCGGTATGGTCATCCCGCTAGTTTAGATCCGAACCGTTCCAATTTTCATCGCGATTATGACCGCATCGTTTTTTCTACCGCTTTCCGCAGACTCGGTCGCAAAACACAAGTGCATCCGTTCTCGGTAAACGATCATGTGCACAGTCGTTTAACGCATTCGATTGAAGTTTCGAGTGTCGCGCGGAGTTTAGCGATTACCGTATTCAACGAAATCAAATCAGAATTTCCGCGGACATTTAACGCTTATCATTTGGGGACAATTGCCCAGTCGGCGGCGCTTGCGCACGATATTGGGAACCCGCCTTTTGGACACGCCGGCGAAGCCGCTATCCGCGATTGGTTTAAGAAAAACCGAGACTCGGCACCGCTCCGCGGATTTAGTGACCGCGAAATGAAAGACTTTGAAAATTTCGATGGCAACGCTCAAGGTGTCCGCATCCTTTCAAAATTGGAATATCATTTTTTAGACGGCGGCATGCGCCTTACTTATCCGACCGTTTCGTCGATGATGAAATATCCGCGTCTCGCTTATTACGGAACGCCGACGAGTTTATTCCAAACCGAAGCCGAAGATTACCGCGAAATGGCAACTATTCTCGGCATTCCCGAAATCGCCAACGGCAAATGGATGCGTCATCCGTTAAGCTATTTGGTTGAAGCCGCTGACGATATTTGCTATTCGATTTTAGATGTGGAAGATGCGATTGAACTCGGCATTTTACAATTTGCCGATGTGCGGAATATGTTCGAATATCTCTGCGGCCCCGATGTTGACATTGACCGCGAATACAATGAAAACGGACAAAATTTCCGCGACTTTCTTTCGAGCGTCCGCGGCGTCGCCGTGCAAAATTTAATCGATTCCGTCGCCCAAGTTTTTGTGGAACATTACACCGAAATTATGAACGGCGAATTGCAAGGATCGCTTTTGGATTTGGCGGATTCCGATGCGGTGAACGGCATTCGCATTGCGAAGCGTCTCGGTCGTGAACGCATTTATCCCGATCGTCGCAAAACCGAACTCGAAGTGGGAAGTTATACAACCCTCAGCACCGTTCTCGATGCCTTTGTGAGCGGCGTTTACGAATTCCGCAAATTCGGCGAATCTTCTTATCGCGCATCGCGAATTGTGCGACTCATCGGGCAAGCAAAAATCGGACAATCGGTAACGCAACTCGAAGCGTATCATCAAGTGCTCGATTTCGTGAGCGGCATGACCGATAATTATGCCTCGTATTTGGCGCATCAAATCAGCGGGCTTGTGCAATGATTCTAAACGATGCGTCGACCATTTGGCTTTTCGATTACGATTTGACCCTTTACTTTGAATCGGAACGCGCCGTTTTAAATTCCTTAGACCGTCGCATCTCTTTGTACGTGCAAAAAATTCTCGGTTGCGATTTTGAAAAGGCGCAGGAAATCCGTAAAGAATATCTCCGCGATTACGGGACGACATTAGCGGGATTACGCGCAAAATTCGGCGTTTCTCCTGATGATTTTTTTGACTTCATTCACGAACCGGAATTTTTGATTTATCCAGAGCCCGCGCCACAAAAGCGCGAATTTTTAATGCGGTTAAAAGGTCCGCGCTACATTTTCACCAACGGGCGCTCGGATTGGAGCCGTACCGGCTGCAAGCGCATGGGAATTTACGATTGTTTTCGTCGCATCGTCGGGCTCGAAGATTTAAATTGGGAAGGGAAACCGCAAATTTCTGCATACGAAAAAATGGAATCGGTTTTAATCGAAGATGGCGTTACAGAAAAAATTTTTCCCGAAAAAATTATCCTCTTAGACGATTCATTAAAAAATTTAAAACCCGCCGCTGAACGCGGTTGGCGAACAATTTGGGTAAATTCAAGCCTCGAACCCAAACCAAATTTTGTCCACGAAAAAGTGGAAAATTTGATTAAGTTAGGAATTAGGAATGAGGAATGTTAAGGCGGCTTCGCCGCAAGGTAAAACGCGAGTTCTAAAACGGTAAATTTTGGTGGTTTTCGCGCGAAGCGCCGCTATTTTCATTTCTCATTAAACTGAGTAGACTAATCACAATCCATCCGTCTTCATCGAAGTCGAAGAGGAATCCGGGTTGGACGAGAATTTTCTTTTCTTCTAATAAACGGAGAGTGAGTGCCTCGTCTTCTTCGCCGTCGAAATGAAGGGCTGCGTACCAGCCGCCTTGAACTTGCGGAAAAATCTCAGTGGACGGAAATTTCTTGCGGAGAATTTGCAAATTTTCTTGAACTCGTTCGGAAATTTTTTCTTCGTATTCTTTTGATGCGCGGAGCATTGGCTCAGCTAACGCAAAAGCGGGCGAGGCAACGCTTAAATAAGCGTCGGCGACAAATTCAATCGCCGCTTTTAATTTTTCGCCAAGTCGTCCCGGGCGGTAGGCAATCCAACCGAGTTTTAATTGCGGCGAACCGACGGATTTGGAAAATCCGCCGAGAAAGAAAACGGGAACATCTTTAGAATCCCAATTCCACGGGCGTTCTGTTCCATCGTAAATAAAATCGCCAAAAACTTCATCGACGATAATCGCCAAATTTTCGAGACTTGCAAAATCGATGACCGCATCCCATTCGGCGTGAGAAAGAACATGTCCAGTCGGATTATTGGGAGAAACTAAAAGCAGAATTTTCGTGTGCGCAGGAAACGTGCAAAGTGAATCCAAATCGAGCGCCCATTTCTCCTTTTCGCGTTTCAAAAAATACGGCGCCGTTTTTAAATATTCGAGTGCGGCGAGGGAATCCAAAAGCGGATAACCTGGAAGCGGTGTTAAAATGACATCGCCCGGATCGCAGAGAGTTTTGAATAAAATGGAATACGCTTCGCTTGTGCTCGAGGTGAGTTGAATCCATTCGGGATGAAAATAGCCACCGCGTTCTTGAAAGTAAGCGGCGACGGCTTTCCGCGATTCTTCCCAGCCGCTCGAATCCGGATTCCAAATGGAAAATTTTTGGGAAGCTTCGTCCAGCGCAGGTTTTAAATCAAAGGCTAAACCAACTTTTAACGGGCTCGAAAGAGTTAAGTCGGTAAACGTGCCAACTTTTTTCTTGAGCGCTGAAAGTTGCATAAAAAAAGGAGAATCGGAAAGATCCTCCGGAAGTCTTTGGGATAGACCGTTCAATGTCTTTGCCTCTTCCAAAGAAAAAGTAAAATCGTAGCGAGGAAAACACCCGCAGGAACTGCGACAATCAAAGCGATAATCAGCAGTTTTTGAAAGCGGGAAAGACCTTGCATTTTCTCACGAAAATTTTGCAGTCTTTCTTTTGCTTGGGCGAGTGTTTCCATCATCAAACGATTACTTCAAATGAGCGTGAATCCAATTCGAAAGATCTTCGATTTTCACGTGTTCTTGCTTCATCGAATCGCGTTCGCGGACGGTGACCATTCCCTTGAGTTCAGGATTGACATCGTCGCCTTCGCCGATGGTATCAAAGTCCACGGTAATGCAATACGGTGTGCCGAGTTCATCTTGACGGCGATAACGCTTTCCGATGGATTGCGTTTCATCGTATTCGACGTTGAAGTCTTGAATCAAATTCTTGTAGATTTTTTCGGCGACTTCTTTGACTTTGCCTTTCTTCACGAGCGGAAGAATTGCAGCCTTGACCGGAGCGACCTTCGGGCTAAAGTGCATCACCACGCGTTCTTCGCCGTTTTCGAGTTTTTCGACATCATAAGCGTCGCAGAGAAGAACGAGGAGAAGACGGTCTACGCCCAAAGACGGTTCAACGACATACGGAATGTATCGTTTATTTTTCACCGCATCAAAGTATTCCATTTTGACTTTGGATTCTTTTTGATGTTGCGTTAAATCGTAATCGGTGCGGCTTGCGATTCCCCAAAGTTCGCCCCAACCAAACGGGAAGTTGTATTCGATATCCGATGTTCCGTTCGAATAGTGCGAAAGTTCTTCTTTAGCGTGTTCGCGGAGGCGGAGCTTTTCTTTGTTCACGCCGAGGCTTTCGACGAATTCTACGCAAGTCTTTTTCCAATAATTGTACCAATCTACTTCGGTTCCCGGTTCGCAGAAGAATTCGAGTTCCATCTGTTCAAATTCGCGGGTGCGGAAAATGAAGTTACCCGGTGTAATTTCGTTGCGGAAAGATTTACCGATTTGTCCGACGCCAAACGGAATTTTTGGGCGGACATTGTCCATAATATTTTTGAAGTTGATGAAGATACCTTGAGCGGTTTCCGGACGGAGATAAACTTTGTTGCCGGTGCCTTCGAGAACGCCGAGCTGCGTTTGGAACATCAAGTTAAAGGCGCGCGGTTCGGTGAAATCTTTCTTGCCGCATTTCGGGCATTCGATTTCGTTATCGATCATCATCTGATGAATTTCGGGGAAGGTTTTTCCGGCGCAGCAGCTTTCACCGAGCTTTTCTTCCAAGAGTTGGTCTGCGCGGAAACGTTCGTGGCAAGCTTTGCAATCGACGAGAGGATCCGAAAAGTTCGAAACGTGACCCGAAGCCTGCCAAACGCGAGGATTCAAAAGGATAGAAGAATCGAGGCCGACGACATCCGGACGCGATGCGACGAAATTTTTCCACCAGAGATTTTTGATATTGCGCTTGAGTTCAACGCCATAAGGACCGTAGTCCCAAGTGTTCGCGAGACCGTCATAAATTTCGGAACCCGGGAAAATAAAACCACGTCTTTTGCAGAGAGAAATGACATCTTTGAGAGCATTCTGAACTGTTTTTGCCATAAAAAGTCCTTTTTTGAATTCTTTGACGGAAAATATAGCAAAACGTAAATTTTGAGGCGAGGAGATTTTCGTTTCAAGCGAAGAAAAGAGTCGGTAAATTCATTTCTGTAAAATCAATAAATTATGAAAAAAGGCTCGTTTAGAGCCTTTTGCAATTTCTTCACAATTTCAATTCTATGGATTTTTTAATTCCTCAATTGCTTTTCTTTTGCCATTCGCTGCACGCCTAGCGGACACAGGGATGCCGGTAAACAGGCTAAATTTTTTATCCCTAATGAGGGAATGGATTCGTCAAAAAGTTCCTCTTGAATATCAACTTGAAACAGTTGTTTTACAACCGATTTTGAAAGTTGAATAAAATAAGGAATGCGCACTACTTTATATCCATTGGTTTCATAAATTTTAGTATTCTCTTCATCCTTAATGATGGATAAAACTTGATTGTAATGCGGAAGGCCATCAAATTCAACAATCATTTTTAGCGCTTCACTTCGATAATCTGGTCTAATTCTGCGAGCTTTGTTGTTTAAATCTTTTAAATTGGGAATCGCTTTATCATGAATCCAATCATGTATATTCGGGAATATTTTAGCTAAGTAAATTTCTAATCCGGTTCTGCAAAGATTAAATTCCTTGTCAAAGCCATCTTTTTCAGCATCCGCAGTCGTTTCTCTTAAAAATCCGTATGGAATCATTTTTTGCTCCTTTTACTTATATTTTTTTGTTTAGAATATACATTTTTTATTGTTAATGACATAAACTTTTCCCTTTTTTACCAAGTGAGAATTTATTCCACATTCCTAATTCCTCGTTTTCGCCGTGCACACTCATTCCTAATTTCTATACTTGTTTTATGAACGCATTGCAATTTCCTGAATTTCTACCGACTCAAAACTTTGGAAAACTTTCTGCTTTTTCAAATTGGAATGCGGGAACATTGCATGTAGAAGGGCTTTCGCCTGCGGCGGCTGCGCTTGTCGTGGCGGATCGCTTTGCGAAGTTTCCCGAAAGCATTTTGGTCATCGTGGACGATTATCGTTCGGGCGAAATTTGGATGCAAAATTTGCAAGCTTTCGTCGGCGAAAAAAATGTGCATTTTTTCCCATCGCTCGGCGTTAAAGCGTATGAAGCGAAGCTTCCTTTTGACGGAATTCTCGAAGAACGGTTGCGATTTTTCAAAGCAGCGACGAGCAAAGTGCCGTTTATCGCCGTTTGTCCGGTGGATTCTCTTTTGCAGCGGCTTCCGCCCCAAGAAAATTTGCAAAAGCAAAAACTCGTTTTTCACGTGGGCGATGTCGTCGATCCGCTTTCGTTGCGACAAAAATTGAATGACCGCGGATTTACCGAGCAACCGGTCGTCGGCGCGGTCGGCGAATTTTCTATCCGCGGATGCATTGTCGATATCAATTTATTTATGGCGAAGCATCCGGTGCGCTTGGAATTTTTCGGCGACGAAATTGAAAGCATTCGTTCCTTTGATATTTTTTCGCAGCGCTCGATCGAAGAATTGAAATCGGTGGAAATTTATCCGCATGGGGAATTTACCCTTTCGATGGAAGCCAAAGCGAAAATTCCTCTCGAAGATTCGGATTTAATTTGGTGGCGGCGTTCGGAATACGAAACTTTATCGGCGAATATTTTTGATTATATGCCAAAGGCTGCGATTGCCTTTGATAAACAATCGACGATTGAAGAATCCGCAGCAAAACTCGGCGCTTTACATCTCAAAGCTTACGAAAAAGCGGTCTCGCTTGGACAAAAAGTGATGCCTCCTTTGGAACTTTGGTTCCGCTTTGACGCTTTCCGCGAAATTCTTGCGAAGCGCATTTGCGTCAATTTTACGCGGGCACAAATGGAATCGAAAGATTGGATTTCGATTTCGTCTCGGTTGCAGACGAAAGGGGTCGAAGGCACAAGCGGACTTGTCAAAGAAATGGAGGAATTTGCTGCATCGGGCGGGCTCATTTATTTGGTTGCCCATTCCGAAGGCAGCGCGCAGCGTTTGGAACATCTTTTTGAAGAAGCGCCTCTTGCGGGAATTCTTCTCGGCGATCTTTCGAACGGATTTTGGGCGGATTCCGAAGGAGTCGCTTTCTTAACCGAATCTGAGATTTTCAATCGCACCGGAAAAGTGCGGAGAAAGCATGCGGTTTCGGGTTCCATTTCGGATGCGCTTTTGATTGAATCGCTTTCTCGCGGCGATTATGTGGTGCACGAAGATCACGGCGTTGGGCGTTACCGCGGGCTTGTTCGCGAAAAAATCGGCGGTGGACTTGTCGATTGCATTCTTCTCGAATACGCGGGCAATGACCGTTTGAAATTTCCCGTTTCCGATTTGCGAAAAATTGAAAAGATGCCGAATACCGATGAAGCGATTCCGGAACTTGCGCATCTCGGGACGAAGACTTGGGAAAAACTCAAAGAGCGCGTCAAAAAGCGAGTCATCAAAATTGCGAAAGAACTCGTGCAACTTTATGCGCGTCGCGAACTCATCGAAGGCTTTGCGTTTCCGCCCGATTCGCGAATGCAAAAAGAATTCGAAGATGCCTTTGAATATGAGCCGACTCCGGATCAGGTGCGGGCAACTGCCGAAATTAAAGCGGATATGGAAAATACGCGGCCGATGGATCGCTTGGTCTGCGGCGATGTCGGATTTGGAAAAACCGAAGTGGCGATGCGTGCTGCGTTTAAATGCATTTATTCGAAAAAGCAAGTGGCGGTTTTAGTGCCGACGACGATTTTAGCGGCGCAGCATTACGAAACTTTCCGCGAACGTTTTGCAGCATTTCCGGTGAATATTGCACTTGTCAACCGTTACAAAACCGCAGCCGAAAAGAAGAAAATTTTCCAAGAAGTTTCCGAAGGAAAATACGACATCGTCATCGGAACACATGCGCTTTTATCCAATCAAAGCGCCTTCAAAGATTTGGGACTTTTAATTATCGATGAAGAGCAAAAATTCGGAGTGAAGCAAAAAGAACATTTGCGCGAATTGCGTTTAACGGTGGATACTCTCAGCATGAGTGCGACACCGATTCCGCGGTCGCTCCATCTTTCGCTCACCGGAGTCCGCGACATTTCTCTTATCAATACGCCGCCGATGAATCGCCTTCCGGTGGAAACGAAAATTTTAGCCCGCGATGATTCTGTTCTCGCCGAAGCAATTCACGATGAACTCGCCCGCGGTGGGCAAGTGTTCGTGGTAAATGATCGGGTGCAAAGCATTGAAAATTTAGCGGCGGATATCGAAGCAATGGCGCCGGGCGCGCGCGTCGCCGTCGCGCATGGTCAAATGGAAGATCACGATTTGGAACGCGTGATGGATGCGTTTATCAAAGGCGACTTTGACATTCTCGTGAGCACGAGCATTATCGAAAGCGGGCTCGATGTGCCGAATGCGAATACGATTCTCATTATGAATGCGCATCATTTTGGCATTAGCCAGTTGTATCAGATGCGCGGACGCGTCGGGCGTTCGGATGTTCTCGCTTATGCCTATTTGGTTGTCCCAAAAAGCGAAGCGATTTCGACAGAATCGATGAAACGATTGCAGGCGCTTGAACAATTTACGGATTTGGGAAGCGGTTACCAACTCGCAATGCGGGATTTGGAAATCCGCGGGGCGGGAAATTTACTCGGGTCGGAACAGCACGGTTTCATCGCCGAAGTCGGTTACGAAACATATGTGCGTTTAGTCCGCGAAGCGGTCGAAGAACTTCGCGGCGGTGGGGAAGGCTCGCCCAAAGTTCAGCCCCGCGTGGAACTTTCTGTCGATGCATTCCTGCCGGAAACTTACATTACCGATGGACTTTCTCGCATTTCGATTTATCAGCGCTTGGCGCGTTCGACGAAGAGCGAAGAACTTTCGCAGCTACAATCGGAATTAGAAGATCGCTTTGGGCCTTTGCCCGCTCCCGTGGAAAAGCTTTTCCTCGTGACGAAAATCGCTTTAATCGCAAGTAAACTTCGCATTCAAGGAGTGGAAGCGCGTCGCGGAATGCTCGTCTTTACCTTTGTCGAATTTCCTCCGCCCGATCCGAAACTCCTCGCCGAAATGGTTGCAAATTCACCGTATCCGATGCGATTCGTCGGCAGTTCACCGCTGCAAGGTGCTGTGGAACTCGGAAACGGAACCGATGACGAAGTCGCGGAACGAGCCTGCAAATTTTTCTGCGCGGTGGCGCAGAAATAAAAAATGGACGCACGGCTTTGCCGTGCGTCGGAGAAAAACAAATGCGCCCGCTTCGCGGGCGCATTGCAATTTTCAAAGGCTTAGTTTTCTTTCACCGCTTCTTGCATCTTCTTGAGAGCAGCCTTCGGATCGAGTTCAATTTCATCCGAAGCTTCGTCGACAAGACCTGCGAAATCATCATACCAATCGGTGAAAATTTCTACTTGGAGATGATCGGCGCCAGGAATTGTCAAGCGGACGCCGCATTCGTCGCCGACGCGTTCGTCATACTTTTCTAATTCTGGCTTGAGAAGAGTCAAATCCATACCGTCTAAGTCTTCGGGGTCGAGCCAAATCGGAGCTTCTTTGCCTTCTTCGGATTTATCTTCGACAACTTCGCCGTTATCTTTGCAACAGCAGCAACCGTTATCGTCATCTTCGACGCCGGATTCGTAGTAGAATTCATCGTCTTCTAAATAAAGGGTTTCGACGAAAATCGCTTTGGCGTTTAACGCTTTCGCCGCTTCGATAAATTCAGCAAAGTCCCCGCCAAAATAGCGGACAGTTTCTGCATCCGAATTGATTTCTTGCACAGGAATCGGCAAAAAACCGTTCTTCTTCAAGCTATCAAAAATTTCGTCGGTTACATTTTTGGTTTCAGCCATGATTGCTCCTTATGGATGATACTTGAGAAGGCTCGGCGCCTTTTCGCGGATGAGTTTCAAAATGCGCGCTTCGGCTTCGTCGCCGCGGGCAGTTTCGCGAACGCTAACGAGCGGGAGGAAAAGCGGACTATTGAAAAGAGTTCCCAGAGGAATCGGATTCTTGCGGCAGAATGTCGTTTCGATGTAATCGCGTGCGGCATCTTGCAAGTCATCGCACTTCGTAAAGTCGCCCTTTTGGAACGCGTTGTAAAGATCCACAAAAATTTTGCAGGCTTCAGGAATATTTCCCGATGCGCTCACGAGTCCGGTTCCACCCATTTCGAGAATGTCGATGAAAGAACCGTCTTCGCCGCTCATGACTGCGAAATCTTTGCCCTTGGTTTCGTTAATCACGCGGAGAGTATCTTCGTGATATTTTTCACCGATTTTAAAATCCACGGCTTGCTTGAGACCGATGATGTTTTTATCGTCGGCGAGGCGGATAAGGGTATCGGGATGCACGTAGCTCGAAGTTCTTCCGGGCACATTGTAAATGACGATTTTTGCGCCGGTTTCTTGGCTAATTGTGCGGTAATGCTTTTCTAAGCCTTCTTGCGGAGGATTGTTGTAATATCCGGTGACGCAGAGAACGGCGACGGGAGCAATTTTCAAAACATTTTCGATGATTTCAATGGATTCGCGCGTGCAATTTGATCCTGCGCCCGCGATGACAGGAACGCGTCCATCCACATAATCCAAAGTAAACTTGATAATATCTAAATGTTGTTGCGGCGAAACGGTCGCACTTTGACCGGTTGTAACCGCGGGGAGAACACCAGCAGCTCCTGCAGCGATCACATCATCGATCATCTGTCCCATCTTTTTGTAATCGATGGAATTCTTGAGGTGCTTGGGATCATCGTCCTTGAGGGGCGTAAAGAGAGCGGGAAAAACTCCGCGAAGTTGAGAAGCGTTTGTAATTTGCATACTGTAAAAATACACAAAAATCGGGAATTTTTCCCCGAATATTCCAAGAAAGCTGTATTTTTTTGCACACTTTTTTCTTATAAAAGCGCCCAAAGTGAAGAATTTCGCCATTTTTTGTATAAATTGGAAAAAAACTTAAACGGGTGAAGTGTTATGGTCAAAATTTTTCGCATTTCGTTAACTTGCGCAGCGGTCGCAAGTGTCGCTTTTGCAGCAAAATCTTCGGATTTTAAATGGAGCAATGTTTATATGGGAGGCGGCGGCTTTGTGTCGTCGGTGATTGCTTCACCCATCGATGAAAATTTATTTTACGCCCGCACCGATGTCGGCGGCGCTTATCGTTGGAATAATGCATCGGCTCATTGGGAATCGATGATGGACTGGGTCGATGTCTCGGAGCGCGGTCTTTTGGGAATCGAAGCGTTAGCTGTTGACCCGCAAGAATCGAATACGGTTTATATGATGGCGGGCACGAGTTACTTTAACAATGCGCGCAGCGCCTTTTTAAAGTCGACCGATAAAGGCTCTTCTTGGGAAATTTCGTATGTGTGGGATTCGACGGGCGCAAAAGGCGGCGTGGTTCAAGATTTTGGCGTTCACGGCAACGGCATGGGACGCGGAAACGGCGAAGCTTTAGCGATTGACCCGAATAATTCGGACAATATGTTTTACGGCTCGAGACGTTCGGGATTGTGGAAATCAACCGATAACGGTAAAACTTGGTCGCACGTCGATGCTTGGAAAAAAGCCGCCGGTTCAGATACCACGTGGAACGGCTCGGGATTTAGTTTTGTGCAATATGCACCGGGCTCGTCAAAGGTTTTATACGCGGGATTTTTACGCGAAGGTTCAACCAAAAACAGCACCTTTGAAAATGTGTTCACGTCAACCGATGGCGGAAAATCTTGGGCAGCGTTACCGATTCCCGATAAGCTTCGCGCAACGGCGGGCGGATCTTTGGTGCGTTTAATGCCACAGCGCGCTGTCGTTTCAAAAGATGGCTCGGTTTTGATTATCACCTTTGCCGATGGCGCGGGCCCGCATACGATGGCGTGGGACGAAGGCTGGGGCATGATTTATGATGGCTTTGGCAGAGGCGCCGTTTTAAAATATGATGTTTCGAAAAAAGAATGGAGCAATATTTCACCGGAAAATGTTTTGTATTACAATGGCGCAAAATATGATGTTGTCGATGTGAAAGATTCCGCGTATCAATATTGCGCTCCTTACGGAGGCATTGCGATTGACCCGAATGATTCGAAGAAAATTGTGATTACTGCTGCGGGCTATAATGGTGCTCAGTATTGGTATAATGCAACGAGCGATTCCACGGGCTCTTACAGCGATCAATGGGGAACGCAAATTTATTATTCCGAAGATGGCGGCGAACATTTTGTCCAAAGTTTTGCATATCGCAATCTGTCCGATCAAGTGTCTCCGAAAATGGATGAAAATGGCATCGGCTGGATGAAGAATAGTTCGATTCACTGGTCGGGAAGTGTCGCAATAGATCCGTTTAATCCGAAACGTGTTTTTATCGCTTCGGGAAACGGCGTCTTTAGAACCGACGACATTACCGCTTATACATTATCTAAAGATCCATACGTTTCCAATAACACGCGCATTTATGATGCGTGGGGAGTTGTTACAAATAATCAAGTGTGGAAAGTTTCGAGTCATGGCATTGAAGAAACGGTGCCTTACGAAGTCGTGAGCATTCCTGGAGGACCTTTAGTTTCTGTTATTGCAGACTACGATGGATTTAGACACAATAAAGTTTATGAATATCCGACGACGCGTCATATTTCGGGAGTTGACGGTGGAAAATCTTTGGGTTCGACTTGGAGTTTAGCGTATGCGCCGAAGTCGGGAAAACTTGTAAAAGTAACCGATTCCAGAAAATACTCGGGCAAGTATAATGATATTCCGATTGCTCCGCTTCAATATTCGACGGACTCGGCAAAAACTTGGAGCGTAGAAACTTACACAGGACCAAACTCTTCGTATTCGGGCGGAACCGCTGCGATTTCTGCCGATGGCTCGATGGCGATTTGGGTTCCCGAAAAAGGCACGACGAAAGTTTTAAGAAATTACAATACGACAACTTGGGACGAAGTTTCTGGAATTACAAATTCTTCTTATGTCGTCGGCGACCCTGAAGATGCGAATGTCTTTTACGCATACGATAAAACCGCGGGCATTTTCTACAAGAGCACTGACCAAGGAAAAACATTTGCAAAAATTTCGGAACCGGGCAAAAGTGGATTTAAAAAGTTCCGTGCGATTCCGGGGAAAGTCGGCGATTTATGGCTCCCGATTGGAATTCAAGATGAACAAGGAAATCCAAAAAGCGGAAACCTTTTGCATTCGACCGACGGCGGAAAAACTTGGAATAAAATTTCGGGCGTAGGCTACACCGAAGCAGTCGGCTACGGAATCGGCGCAGGCGGCAAAGGTATTTCCATTTACGCCTTTACGATTGTCGATAAAGTAACCGGCGTTTTCGGCTCCGACGACGAAGGCAAAACGTGGACTCGCGTCAACGACGATGCTCACGAATACGGTGGACTTGCAAATGGCGAATTTGTGATGGGCGATATGAATACCTACGGCGTCGTTTACATGAGCACAGCAGGTCGCGGCATTGCAGCGCGCGTTCCGAGCTCTTGGAAAATGGATGGTTCAAATACATCTGCTGCGATTCCCAAGCAAGTGAAAGAATCAACGCTGAATTTCAATCGTTACGCTTCGATTGAAAGCGGCAATTTGAATTTAATCGTGAACAATTCTTCGCTGCAAGTAGCACTTTACGATTTGAATGGAAATTGCGTTTACCAAAAACGCTTCACCCAGTCGGCTTCGCTTCCGCTGGGTGAAATGGCAAAAGCTCGCGGCACTTATATCGTCCGCGTGACAAGTGGAAAAACGCTTCTCCTTTCTTCGCAAGTGGGAATTCTCCGCTAATGTTTAAAACGGCGTGCTCAATTTTTTCGATTGCGATTTTTCTCTTGGCAGATTCGCTTTGGGCTGCAGGGAAAATTGCGTGCGTCGGAAATAGTATTACTTATGGCTACGGCTTTGAATCGTGGCCCGATACGACTTCGTATCCGCATCATTTGCAAAATTTATTGCGAAGTGAAAGCGGTAACGCAGCGAAGGATACCGTCGGCAATTTTGGCGTCAGCGGTTTAACGATTCGAAAAGATGATGCGTCATCATATTGGAAAGGTTATCAATTTACGCCGGCGCGGAATTTTGCCGCCGATACCGTTATCATCGGGCTCGGCACAAACGATGCAAAAGTTTACACCGAATGGTTGAACGATGCGGAGCGTGCTGCTTACGATTCGGCAATTACAGCGGACTTTGAAAGCTTCATCGATACATTCCAAGTGCAATCGAAACCGCGGATTTTTCTAGTTACTCCGCCTTATGTCAATAACAGCGCATGGGGAATGTTTGATACCGCAATTGTAAAACACGTCATTCCTGCGATTTTCCGTGCGGGCTTAACGAAAGGCGTAAGCATCATCGATTTGCATTCAAAATTCAGCTATTTAGAAAATCCTTCTTGGTATCTTTCGACAGATACAGTGCACCCGAGTATCGAAGGCGCAAAACATTTAGCCGAAATTATTTACAGCTATTTGCAAAAAAGCGAACTCAAAATTTCGCAGAATCAAACGACGCTTTCGGCGCCTGCGGGCTTTGGATTTAAGTGGTATCAAGACGGCGTTTTACTACCGCAAGAAACGCAGAAAACTCTCACCATTTCGGAACTTGGAACGTATGCGGTTTCGGTAAAAATCGAAGAAAATACGCAGACGCAAATCATGAGCGCACCGTATACGGTCACGGATCTTTCGGCAAAAAATGAAGCGGAAGAGTCAATTCATCCAACAAAAAAAGCGGAAAATTTCCGCTATGAAAAAGGAAATATTTATTTCACTCTTTCGCAAAATCAAACGCTTTCCGTAAAAATTTTTGATTTACACGGACGCCTTTTAGTCGCAAAAAAGGTGAACGGAAAAGCGGGAGAAAATGCGCTCTCGTTACCGAAACTTCCTGCGGGGCGTTACGTTGCCAATATCGGCAATTTGCCGCTGCATATTTTTCGTTTTTAATTTTTAAAATGAAAAACGCACCTTGCGGTGCGTCTTTACCCATTAAAGAATTTTCGGCGGGAATTTTGCTTCGAATTCTTTGAGCAAACTTTTTAAGCGTTTATCCAAAAACGAGATGCCTTCGGTGCGAAGATTTTTTGGAATACCGTAAAATGCTTCGGCAACGCCGCCGCAAATCGCAGCCATCGTATCGGAATCTCCGCCGATAGAAATCGCATTGCGAATTGCATCTTCGTAACTCGTCGATTCAAAGAAAGCTTGCAAAGCGACAGGAACCGTTTCTTGACAAGTTTCGTTGAAATAATAAATGTCGCGGATAGAGTCAATTGTATAATCGATTTTGTAATAATTATCGCGAATGTATTGAGAAATTTCTTTTTTCGTTTTTCCGATTTTCGCCAAATAAATCGCCACCGCAGTCGCTTCGGCGCCTTTGATTCCTTCGGGATGATTGTGAGTCACTTCGGTCACTTTCTTCGAAAGTTGAATTGCATCGTTCAAAGAATCTGCCGCATTTCCCGCAGCGCTTACGCGCATCGCAGCGCCATTTCCGTAACTATTATACGGCTTTGGATCATTTGAAAACATCCAATGAAAAAATCCACCGCCATAACCGCAGGTTGGATAATTTCGCCCGATTTCGTGCATATACTTGATCGCATTTTGATTCAAATCGGAACCATTTTTTTTCGTTTCTAAAATCGCTTTTCCGACGGCGAATGTCATAATACTATCATCGGTTGGACAACAATTTGGACTAAAAAAATCAAAGTCTTTTGCTTTGTAATTATCAAATTCAAAGCGAGATCCGACGATATCGCCAATAATTGCTCCTAACATAATTTACCTCATTTTTGAATGAGACAAATATAGTAAATATCTCAAAATTTGTCAAGGGTAAAATTCAGCGCTTGACTTTTTTTGTCAAAGAAAATTTGTGAAAAAATCAAATTTTTTCGTTTTTCTTTTTCACGAATTGACTGCGCAATTTTCCTTTCCAAAAGAAACTGGGAAATTTTTTCGTCGGATCAAATTCTTCGGGCGCAGCATAAAAAGCGTGCTTGGCATGAAAAATCAAATTCAAATCGTCTTCGGTAATCGCTTGTTTCTTCTTGATATTTTTATAAAATTCAGAATCCATAAGCGGATGCGGTTCCACTTTTCCTTGAATTCCCGAACCGAAAAAGTGTAAAATTTTCACGCGGCATAAAAGCGGATAAATCCGCGGCACGCGATAAAGATGATTATACGCTTCACGGACTTGGCAATTCCATTCGCCGGGGATTTCGAAAATGGGGAAGTGGAAAAGGTGATTGGTTTCGTTAAACGAAAATTGATCCGTGAAAATTTCGTGCTGGTTGCAGTATTGATAAAGTTCGTGCCACTTGTCAAAAAAGGCTTTTGCCTTCGGAGAATCTTTGGCAAAAATCACGCCGCTATTAAAATACAAATCGTCGAGAGACATCGTAAATTTTAATTTGGCGAGGCTGTTGATGAATCGCTTATTGCGTGTGCGGTAGCAGTCTTTTTCGCGGGCGTGCAAATCGCAAACCGCTGCGACATCGCCCCAATTTTCATTTGGAATTTTGAGAGCTTCTGCGACGACGGTATCGCCATCTAAATACAGAAAATCGCCGTCGATTAAATTCCGCATATTTGTCTTCAAAAGGCGAGAGCGTCGCATCGGCGAAATTTCTTTTTCAAAAGGAACGACTTTGTATTCGTTTGCGAGATTTTTTACTTCGCCGCGGAAACCGATTAAATTTTTATCGGTTTCGTCATCAACTAAAAGGGAAATTTCGGCGTCGGGATTGTAATATTAAAAAAGTATTCGAAATTTTTTGTGCATTTTATCATTAAAAATTCCCCTTTATCTTTGACGAAAAGAAAATTTTTTTGCGGTGAAAGATTAAAAATTTTCTAAATTGTGGGCGTCATTTTGACAAGTCATACCACTGAAGGTGTTCTATGGGCAAAAATTTATATCAGAAAGTATTCGAAAGCCATATTGTGGCAAAACTTCCGAGCGGTCAGTATCAGCTGTTCATCGGAACTCATCTCTGCCACGAAGTGACTAGTCCGCAGGCCTTTGCGATGCTCCGCGAAGAAGGTCTTAAGGTCAAATATCCGGAACGCACATTTGCGACGGTTGACCATATTATTCCGACGACGACTGCTGCGCGTAAACGTCCTCTCGCCGATCCGATTTCGGAAGAAATGCTTTCGCATATTGAAAAGAACACAAAAGATTTCGGCGTTCGCTTCTTCGGACCTGAAACCGGTGAACAAGGCGTGATTCACATCGTGGGACCGGAAGAAGGCGTGACGCAGCCGGGCATGACAATCGCTTGCGGTGACTCGCATACGGCAACTCACGGCGCATTTGGCGCAGTGGCTTTTGGTATCGGCACAAGCCAAGTGGCCGATGTTTTGGCAACGCAAACTCTCGCGATGAGCCCGTTAAAAACTCGCCGCATTAACTTTACCGGAAAACTCAAACCGGGCGTAACGGCAAAGGATGCCGCTCTCGCTTACATTGCAAAGCTTGGAGTCAACGGCGGCGTGGGCTACGCTTATGAATTTGCAGGTCCCGTCATCGATGCGATGGATATGGAAGGTCGCATGACCGTTTGCAATATGGCAATTGAAGGCGGTGCACGTGTCGGTTATTGCAATCCGGACGAAAAAACTTTTGCATTCCTCCGCGGTAAACCGTATGCGCCGAAGGCCGATAAGTGGGACGAAGCTGTCGCTTATTGGAAGTCTGTCGCCTCGGATGCGGACGCTACATTCGACGATGAAGTCGAAATCAACTGCGATGAACTGGAACCGATGGTCACGTGGGGAATTACGCCGGCACAGGCAATTCCTTTGAACGGCAACATGCCGAAGATCAGCGAATTCCAAGGCTCGGAACAGAAAGTCATCCGCGAAGCCTATGAATATATGGGCTGGGAAGAAGGCGGAAAAATGCTTGGCACTCCGATTGATATCGCTTTCGTCGGAAGTTGCACAAACGGTCGTCTCCCCGATTTGATCGCAGCTGCCGAAGTGTTGAAAGGTCACAAGGTCGCTTCGACCGTGAAAATGTGGGTCGTCCCGGGCTCGATGAAGATTAAGAAAGAAGCGGAAGCTCTCGGACTGGATAAAATTTTCACCGAAGCCGGTGCCGAATGGCGTGAAGCGGGCTGCTCTCTTTGCCTCGCGATGAATCCGGATAAATTGAAGGGTCGTCAAGTGAGTGCCAGTTCGAGCAACCGCAACTTCAAAGGTCGTCAAGGAAGTCCTTCGGGTCGTACCATTTTGATGAGCCCGGTCATGGTTGCCGCTGCAGCCATCGAAGGAAAAGTCACCGACGTTCGCAAGTACATCAAGTAAGGAGCAAAATTATGTTAACTGTAATCGATACTGTAAAAGGCTCCGGCATTCCTCTGCGCGGAAATGACATCGACACGGACCGCATTATTCCTGCGCGTTTCCTCAAATGCGTCACTTTCGACGGTCTCGGCGATAATGCTTTTGCCGATGACATTGCAGGTCTTGCAGCACAAGGCAAAGTGCATCCGTTCCGCGATCCCGCTTACAAGAACGGCTCTATTCTCGTTTCGAATCGCAACTTTGGCTGTGGCTCGAGTCGTGAACACGCGCCGCAGGCTTTGAAGCGTTGGGGCGTCCGCGCGATTATCGCAGAAAGTTACTCCGAAATTTTCTTCGGAAACTGCGTTGCAATCGGCGTTCCTTGCTACAAAGTTTCGCACGAAGTCGCAGACAAAATTCTCTCTTGGATCGAAGCGCATCCGAGTGAAGAATTGGTAACGAGCACAAATGAACGCACCCTGAAAATGGGTAGTGAAGTCATTCCTCTCGAACTCGCAGACGGTCCTCGCGGACAATTCCTCGACGGTTCGTGGCACGCTCGCGGCGTTCTTCTCGCAAACGCAGACAAAGTCGATGCTCTTGCGAAGAAATTGCCGTATCTGGGATTCTAACTGCTACCGCAAAAAGTATCAGCACAAGCCCGCCTTCGGCGGGCTTTATTTTTTGCAAAAAAATCTCTTGCCAAACGCCAAAAGTTTTTCTATCATTGGGAGCGCTTGGATGATTAGCTCAGTCGGTAGAGCAGCTGACTCTTAATCAGCGGGTCGTAGGTTCGATCCCTACATCATCCACGAAAGACCGCTTTTCAAAAGCGGTCTTTTTTTTATGCAACGTTTATTTTTCTCGGGAATGAATTTCGCGCGGATGAAAAATTTGATGTTCCCCACGAATCATTTGAATATTCACATGCGTATAAATCTGCGTCGTGGTCACATTCGCATGCCCTAAAAGTTCTTGCAAAACGCGCAGATCCATTCCCGCTTCTAAGCAGTGCGTCGCAAAAGAATGCCGAAAAGTATGCGGTGTCACGTGTTTTTCTAAATGCGCAGTAAATTTTTGAATCAACTGCCACGCTCCCATGCGGCTCATCTTTTTTCCGCGGGCGTTGACGATGACGGTATTTGACTTCGGTGCAAGTTCTAAGCGCGGACCTTGCATCCAAATTTTCAAATTTTCTTTTGCTTTCGAACCGAGCGGAACCAAACGCTGCTTGTTGCCTTTCCCAATCGGCGTAATCCATTCATTTTCAAAATCGATGTCTTGCGGACGGAGCGAAAGCGCTTCGGCAATGCGCAATCCTTCGGAATAAAGAAGTTCGATGAGCGCTGTATCGCGTTCAGGATTTTTTGAAATTTCTTGAATTTTATCAAAGACGCTGTCAATTTCTTCGATGGTCAGGCATTCGGGAAGATAATGGCCGAGACGCGGCGTCGCAAGCAGAGAATCGATGGAATACGCAAAAATTTTTTCGCGCTGTAAAAATTTGAGAAATCCGCGAAGGCTTGAAAAATGGCGGGCGACAGAAGTCGGGCTATAATTTTCTGCGCTCGCCACTTCCGTTAAAAAAGCATCTAAATCTTCGGGAGTTAACGCCGAAAGCGGCGATTCACGCTTATCCGCCCAATCGATAAAATGCCGCAAATCTTCGCCGTAACTTTGCAAAGTTGCGGGGGAGAGATTCCGCTCCACGCCTAAAAAAGACAAGTAAGAGTCTAAGCATTCTGCGTTCGACATTTTCTTCAGCCAAAAAATTTCATGTAATTCTCAGAACGAAAGGTAGAAATTTCTAAAAAATCCCTTGCCAGCGCAAAAAATTTTTTCTATCATTGTCTGCGCTTGGATGATTAGCTCAGTCGGTAGAGCAGCTGACTCTTAATCAGCGGGTCGTAGGTTCGATCCCTACATCATCCACGAAAGACCACTTTTTCAAAAGCGGTCTTTTTTTATGCTTGAGTTTAACGATTTTTGTTGAACTTTTGAAAAAGAAGCACGAATAAAAGGAAAGTTTTTGATTAAAAAATTTGATTTTTAAATTCAAGACGAAAAAATATTTTGAAATGGAATAAAATTTATCGAAAAATGGAATTTTTTAGAATTGAAAACTAAAAAATGCGGCATTTTGCAGGAATAATCAAGAAAAATCGCTGCAGAAAAATAAAATTTGGAAAAATGAGATTCATAAATCGTCAATTTTGTAGACGAAAACGGCAAATTTTGAAAAAATCATTCGGAAAAGCAGCAAAATACCGTTAAAATTCATCAAAATTTCGAAAATTTTCTGCGCAAAATAAAAAAATCGTGCTAATCGATGAATTTTCTCATTGGAAAATCAAAAATGTGCAGAAATAAAATGAATTGAAAAAAGCGATTTTTTGTTTCAAAAATTGAAACTCGGATTGTTTTTTTATTTGTTTAGTTTACATAATGTATATTATCGGATAATGTAAAATTATAAAAAGAACCTCGCCATGCGCGCCTGTGGCGCGCATTTTCAGTTTAGTTTCGAAGCTCACAAATTCTCTTTATTCCGCATTTTTCCCTTTTCATTCCTCGTTTTTGTCGCATTACATTTTTGTCGCATCAAAATTTGCGGTTTTTCGGCTTTTTTGTCGCATTTTTGGTAAATTTTAATGTAAAATAGAACTATGGCAACGGAACTTTTACAACCGACTCAAGAACACATCATCCACGTGCTGATGAAGAAAAATCCTGCTCTGGACGAACAGAAACTTCGGAGTGCTGTAGCTTTTATTTCGGAAGCGCATAAAGGACAATTCCGCAAGAGCGGAATGCCTTATACGGAACATCCGTATGAAGTGGCGAAGATAATCGCCGAGATGAAACTCGATACATCTTCGGTGCTTGCGGGGCTTTTGCACGATGTCGTCGAAGACACTCAGCATTCTTTGGATGTAATTAAAACGCGATTTGGCGAAGATACCGCATTTATGGTCGATGCGGTGACGAAAATTTCTGCGGCGCAGAAACAGGGCAATAAAATTGAGCAAAAAGCGGAAACTTATCGCAAATTCATCAGTGCGATGGCGAAAGATCCGCGCGTCATTATGATTAAAATTGCAGACCGTTTGCACAATATGCGGACTTTGCAATATATGAAGCCCGAAAAGCGAAAAATCATTGCGCAAGAAACTCTTGATATTTATACCCCACTCACCCACCGTTTTGGACTTTACCAATTCAAATCCGAGCTCGAAGATTTAGCGTTTAAATATTTGAATCCGGTGGAATATAAGCGCATCGTCGATCATCTTCTTTCGACAAAAGAAGAACGCGAACGCTACATTAAATCGGTCGTGGGTCCGTTACAAATTAAAATGGCGCTTGAAGATTTCGATTGCACGATTCAAGGGCGCACGAAAAATATTTACAGCATTTACGGAAAGACTTTAAGCCGCGGCTGTTCTCTTGACGAAATTTTTGATATTTTCGCCATTCGCATTGTGGTTGAATCCATTTCGGAATGTTACCTTGCTCTCGGTTACGTGCACAATTTGTGGACGCCGCTCCAGGGACTTTTCAAAGATTACATTGCGACGCCGAAGCCGAATCTTTATCAAAGTATTCATACGACGGTGATAGGCCCCGAAAATAAAATGGTTGAAGTGCAAATCCGTACCAAAGATATGGATTTGACAGCGGAAAAAGGTTTTGCGGCGCATTGGGCGTATAAACTGGAAACGCAGCGCAGCGGCGAAGAGCTCGAATGGTTGGATCGTTTGGCAAAACTTCAAGCGGAAATTCCAGATTCGACGGAATACTTAAACTTCCTTCGCGTGGACTTAAAAAACGAAGGCATTACCGTCTTCACGCCGAAGGGCGATTCGATTGAACTTCCCGAAGGCAGTACGGTTTTGGATTTTGCCTTTGCCGTTCACACGAAACTCGGCCTTCACTGCGTCGGCGCACGCATTAACAACGACGTAATCAGCGCAACGAAAACGGTGCCGAGCGGAGCGACGATTCAAGTGCTTTCGAGTCACAATCAGAATCCGCTTCCCGAATGGTTGGAAATCGTCAAAACGGAAAAGGCGAAACAAGAATTGCGCCGTTGGATGCGCACGAGCATTGCGACCGAAGCGCAGACTTTGGGAAAAGAATTGTGGCAGCGCGAACTCCGTGTTTTCAAAATTCAAAAGCCCGAAGAACAACCGAAGCCCGAAGAAATTTGCGAATTTTTTAAAGTCAAATCGGTGGAAGAATTTTATGACCGTTTAGGTCTTGGCAACATGGAACTTTCGGAACTCGCGAAATTTATCCAGAAAATGCATCCGGAAAAATTCAGCGAAGCCGACCCCGAATCCCCTGTTAAAATTTTCGTCACCGACCAAGCTGACGAATCGCAGCTCCCCGTTGAAGTCGGAAATGAATCGAGTTTGCTCATTCATTTTGCCAGTTGCTGCTCCCCGATTCCGGGCGAACCGATTATGGGCGCGTTAATGCCGAAGCAAGGAATTGAAGTGCATCGCAAAGATTGCGAACATCTTTTGCAAATTCCAGAAAGCCGCCGCATTTCGATGGAATGGAATCGCGATTCGAAAAAAGAATTCTCGGTACATTTGAAAGTCGAAACCGATGACCGCAAAGGCATTACCGCAGAAATTCTCGATGAAATGAATAAAGCAAAAGTTTTCATTGAACGGATGAGCGTTGTCTCGGCGAAAAAATCTGGACGCATTCGTTTGGTTTTCCGCATTGCCCGCCGCGATTTGCTAGAACGTTTAATGGAATCTATCCGTTCTGTTTCCGGAGTTCGTGAGGTTACCCGCTTATGATGACCCTTTCCCACCCCGTTGAAGATCAAACTGTTCGGAATCGCGCATTTAATTGTCGGATGCGCAATCGCCGTTATGAAGAAGTCTTTTACGCTTTTTCTGCGCTTTCGCCGATTATGACTCAAACCAATGTGACAAATCGTCGTGAATGGTTTGCTGCCATCGGTGAAAAAACTGCAGTTTGTGAAACTTCTCTCGAAGCCTGCCTCGAATATGCGCAGGCTTCTGTCTTTTTTGGAAAAATTGAAAAAATCGGGCGCTATTCTTCGGAAAATCCCCGCGGCATTTTACAAGAAGAATTGCTTCTCGTTTACTTTTTGAGCGAATTGCAATCGACGACGCGGTATCTGCTTTCGCGCATTGAAACCGACAAAGAATTGCAAAATATGGATTCGGAAATGGAAACGAAAAAAAGTGGCGCATACGTTTCTGGATTCATTTCGAATATGCACAAAAATTTGAATGCGTTAAATCTCGCGACCGAAAAAGAATTCCGCGATTTGCACACGCATATCAAAGAACGTTTTGAAATTGGTAATGAACTTTTTGGGACACTGCAAGAGGTGCAGCATTTCTACTAATCAAAGGTGACTATGCAACTTTCCGAATATTTTATACTCATTTTCTTTCTCGTTTTAGGCGCAGGCGTCGCCGGCGGAGCAATTCTCGTCGGCTGGCTTTTAGGCCCAAAATCCAAGGTGACGAAAAATAAACTCGCACCTTATGAATGCGGCATGCAATCCGTTGGCAATGCGCGGATTCAATTCAAAGTAGGCTATTACCTCTTTGCGCTTTTGTTCCTCATTTTTGATATCGAAGCGTTATTTCTCTTCCCCGTTCTCGTCAGTTTCAAATCGATTGTCGGCGGTGAAACCGTTCTTTCACCGGCAATTGTGGCGGTGGATTTAATTGTCTTTTTAGCAATTCTTGTATGCGGGCTCGCCTATGCGTGGAAAAAAGGAGTTCTCAAATGGGAATAATGAATTATGTGCCGAAGGTTCTCGATCCGATTCCCGGCGGCAAAACCGTTGTCAATGCGATCGATTATATCGTGAACTGGGCGCATGCGAATTCACTTTGGCCTTTGACTTATGGCACGAGTTGTTGTGCGATTGAAATGATGTCGGCGTCGATGGCGCGTTATGATATTGCGCGTTTTGGTTCTGAAGTTTTCCGTGCATCGCCGCGTCAAGCTGACCTCTTTATTTTGGCGGGAACGATTACCGAAAAAATGGCGCCAGCAATTCAGATGCTTTGGGAACAGATTCCGGGTCCGAAGTATGTGATTGGAATGGGCGCTTGCACAATTTCGGGCGGACCATTTTACTACAACAATTATTCGGTTGTCCGCGGGGCAGCAAATATTATTCCGGTGGATGTTTACATTCCGGGATGTCCGCCGAGACCCGAAGCACTTTTCCACGGGCTTTTAAAACTCCGCGAAAAAATTCGAGAAGAAACGCTGCGGAATCCGTGGCACGAAGGCGAATTGGATACGCGAGAATTCGGCAATCGTTACGCCGAAGCGAAGAAAGCGTGGGAAGCTCTTGAAAAAATTAAAGACGAAGAGATGAAGGAAGCCCGCGAAAAATTCAAAGCGGAAAATCCCGATTACAAATCGACTTATCGTCCTGTTCGCGTGCAAAAAGAAGCCTTCCCCGAAGTGCCGTATGCACCGCGGAAATTGCAAGGACTTTCGCAGACAGAACTTTTCCACATTGCGCAAGAAAAATGCGCAGACATTTCGGTTTACGATCAAAAAGATTCGTCTGATGAGGCATTAAATGCTCTCGAAGCGGACACTCCTTTGGACATTCAAGTTTCCAAGGAAAATTATTTGTCGCTCGCGGAATTTTTGAAGAATGATCCGCGGACAAAATTGGATTACTTAATCGATGTGACCGCAGTCGATTGGAAAGAGCATTTCGATGTGATTGCGCAGTTGATGAGCATGGAACTCGGACACAAAGTGTTTTTACGAGTTTCTCTTCCGAAAGATGAAACTGTGCCCGAAGATAAACGGGCGACGAGCATCCTCGCGACAGTGCCTTCGATTACAGGACTTTATCCGGGCGCAAATTGGAAAGAACGCGAAGTTTATGATCTCTTCGGCATCGCTTTCGAAGGGCATCCGGATATGCGCCGCATCTTCCTTACCGAAGACTTCCCCGGCTATCCGCTCCGCAAAGATTTTACGCACCCGCACATGATTTTGAGGGAGGTTTAAGATGAACGAATTTTTGAACCTGCCAGGTTTTCACGAAAAATATAACGACCCGAATGCGGAAGAATTTTTCGTCAACATGGGTCCGCAGCATCCGAGTACTCACGGTGCGCTTCGTCTGCAGCTTCATTTGGACGGTGAAACGATTGTCGAAGTCGTCCCCCACTTTGGCTACATTCATCGCGGCATCGAAAAGCAAGCGGAAAGTCAAAATTATTTGCAATACATTCACTTGTCGGATAGACAAGATTATTTGACTGCAATTCAAAATAATTTGGGCGTTTGTCTTGCCCTTGAAAAAGGCATGCACATCGGCGTGCCAGAACGCGGCGAATACATCCGCGTGATGATGGCAGAACTTGGGCGCATCGCTTCGCACTTGGTTTTTTACGGTTGCTTTGGCGGTGACTTGGGCGGTCAAACTCCGCTTATTTACGGATTCAAAGAACGCGAAATGATTCACGATATCTTTGATCAAGAAACCGGTTCGCGCTTGACGACGAATTTCTTCCGTCCGGGTGGATCGCGTTACGATGTGACGGAAAATTTCATTCCCCGTGTGAAGAAATTTTTGGAAGTTTTAAAGCCCGCGATGGAAGATTACGAAAATCTCCTTTCGACGAATTTAATCGTTTTGGAACGCACAAAAGGCGTCGGTTATCTTTCGAAAGAAGATGCGATTGCTCTCGGTTGTTCGGGTCCTGTGGCTCGCGCTTCGGGAGTCAATTACGATGTCCGCAAAAATGATCCGTATAGCATTTATGATTCGTTCGATTTCAAGGTGCCTACGGCGACGGAAGGCGATTGCTACGCCCGCTATCAAGTGCGCATCGCTGAAATTCATGAATCGATGAAAATTTTGGAACAGTGCATTGCGCGCTTCCCCGAAGGGCCTTACCGCAGTAAAGAAAAACCGGTGCGGCTTCCGGCGGGCAGTTATTACGCAGCAAGCGAAACGGCGAAAGGATTGTATGCGACATACGTCGTGGCGACGACGGGCGATAAACCGTATCGCATTCACACGCGTGGACCGAGCTTTGCAAATCTCGCCGCATTAAATACGATGGTCAAAGGACTGAAAGTCGCTGACCTGGTCGCTGTGATGGCGACTCTTGACCCCGTCATTCCTGAAATTGATAGGTAAACGATGACTCCATCTATTCCAAATCCGATTGGCGACTTTATTCGGGCAAATGTTCCCATTCCCGAACTCGCTTATTTAATCAATGTCATTCTCTGTATCTGCGCCATTTGCGCGGTTGCATTCGGGAGTGCGATGGTTCTTGTGTATATGGAACGCAAAGTCTGCGCGCATGTGCAATGTCGTTTAGGACCGATGCGTCTCGGTTTCCACGGAACAATTCAAATCGTCGCCGATACGATTAAGCTGATGCTTAAAGAAGTCTATGCGACGAAAGGCGTCGATAAACTTCTCTTCTTTATGGCGCCGATGGTGCTTTTAACGGCTCCGTTTATGAGCCTTACGATGATTCCTTTCGGACCGAATTTACAAGTTGCCGAAGTCCCTGTCGCAGTGCCGCTCATTATCGCAGTAAACGGTTTTGGAATTCTCGGCATTCTTCTCGGCGGTTGGGCTTCGAACAATAAGTATTCGCTTCTCGGGTCTTTGCGTTCGGGCGCACAAATGATTAGCTACGAAATTTCGTATTGTCTTATTCTTCTCTTTATTGTGATGCTCGCAGGCTCTGCAAGTTTCCGCGATATTACGATGAGTCAGCAAGGAACGATCATCGATTGGTGGATTTTTAAAGCGCCCGTGATCGGTGTTATCGCATTCATTATGTTCCTCATCAGTTCGACAGCTGAATTAAATCGTGCGCCGTTTGACATCGCCGAAGCAGAACAGGAATTAACCGGCGGTTATCATACCGAATATAACGGCATGGGATTTGCCATGTTCTATCTCGCGGAATACATTAACTTGGTCACGACTTCTTCGCTTGCGACGGTCTTCTTCTTTGGCGGATTTTTGCCGCCTTGCATCGGAATTGCCGCTGTCGATCACATTTTGAATTTTGTGCCCGGAGTCATTTGGTTCTTCGTCAAAGTCTTTGTGATGATTTGGGTTTATATGATGATTCGTTGGACGTTAGTGCGCCCGCGCGTGGATCAGTTGATGAGTTTGGAATGGAAATTTCTCTTGCCGATGAATTTGATTCTTC
This sequence comes from Hallerella porci, assembly GCF_003148885.1. Lineage (NCBI taxonomy): Bacteria > Pseudomonadati > Fibrobacterota > Fibrobacteria > Fibrobacterales > Fibrobacteraceae > Hallerella > Hallerella porci. The sequence goes on from NZ_QGHD01000003.1 coordinate 86,571, forward strand.
TCGTTCTCGGTGCTGTGTTTATTTCTTTCGGATGGATCATTCAATGAAGCAGTATTTTAAACGCATCATTCAATCGTTCAGCTTTTTGAAAGGCTTCTCGGTCACGGTGAAGTATTTCTTTCAGCCGAAACGAATTGTGACGGAACAATATCCGGAAAACAAAGCGACCTTGAAAATGTATCCGCGTTTCCGCGGGCGTTTGGAAATGGTCGAAGATGAAAATGGCGAAAATCGCTGCACCGCTTGCGGTATGTGCGAAAAGAGCTGCCCGAACGGAAGCATTAACGTGCTCCCGACGAAAAATATCGCAGGCAAAAAAGTGCTCGGCAAATACATTTACCGTTTGGACACTTGTACGCAATGCGGCTTCTGCGTAGAAACTTGTCCGTTTGGCGCAATCCGCATGAATCAAGATTTTGAACTGGCGGATTTTGACCGCAGCCATTTTGAATTGAAATTGAACCAAAAGGAGGGCCGCGCATGATGAGTCTCATTTCGGACGCGCTCTTTTCGGATTTGATGTTTTATGTCATCGCTCTTTTGATGATCGTCGCAGCGATTATCACGATTACCGCAAAGAATCTTTTGCAGAGCGCAGTATTTCTCATTATTTCATTTATTGGCACCGCGATGCTTTACCTGATGCTTCACGCCGAATTTATTGCGATGGCGCAGATAATGGTTTATGCGGGCGGCGTTGTTATCTTTGTCATCTTTACTGTGCTTTTAACGAGTCACTTGGGCGAATCCGCTTTCCGCATTAAACTTCCGCGGAATTTTATCGCGATTGCGCTTGCGGGCGGTCTTCTCTTTACTCTCGTCCGCTTCCTTTTGAAAGCGCAGGATATTCAAACGGCTGTGCCCGCATCGGCTTCGGATTATGCGACTCTCCCGCAGCTTGCGCTTCGGCTTTTGTCTGCAGATCCCGCGGGATTTTTAATTCCATTTGAACTCGTCAGCTTTATTTTGTTAGTGACTCTCATCTGCGCTATTACCGTAGCGCGTAAAATCAAGGGGGAAGAATGACCCTCGAACATTGCTTAATTCTTTCGTTTATTCTTTTCGCCATCGGAACTTGCGGCGTTTTACGTCAGCGTCACATGGTCGGGATGCTCATTTCCATTGAAATTATGCTGAACGCGGCGAATATGAATTTCATTTCGTTTGCGTATTTCAAAGCGCTCGATGCGACGGCGGGAGCCATTTTCAGCATTTTCGTCATCGCGATTACCGCTTGCGAAATGGCGATTGCCTTAGCGATTGTGGTCAGTATGTACCGCAGACATCACAGTTTGGACGTTAACCAGTTGAGGGATATCCATGAGTGAGTTTCTGATTTCCCATAGCTATTGGATTCTTCTCTTACCGTTTTTGAGTTTCCTCATCAACGGACTCTTCCTTGCGAAGAATCACCGCAAAGCCGCAGGCGCACTTTCCGTGACTCTTGCTGGGCTTTCCATGCTTTATGCGATTGCAGTCGTGAGCATTTACTTTGCAAATTTTGCGCCGCAGACTCTTATCGCGTGGAAATTCCCTTTCCTTTCTTTTTCAAAAACTCTCTTCGCCGAAGCTGCGTTCTTACTCGATCCGCTTTCTGCGATGATGGTCTTTGTCGTCTCGGTTATCGCATTCTTCGTGAACATTTACAGCTTAGGCTACATGCGCGAAGACCGCGCCGAAGGTCGCTTCTTCTCGCTGCTTTCATTTTTCACCTTTTCGATGCTCGGGCTCGTCATTGCGACAGGCGTTTTCCAGATGTACTTCTTCTGGGAACTCGTCGGCATCGCGAGTTATTTGCTCATCGGATTTTGGTATGAACGTCCGCAGGCGATTGCCGCTTCGAAGCAAGCGTTTATCGTCACCCGTTTCGCAGACAGTTTCTTCCTCTTAGGAATTGTCCTCGTCAGTTATGTAGTTGGCTCATTCCAATTTGGATTCTTAAATGTCGTGCGCCCCGAAGTGATGACGGGAACGGTTTCCATCGGACTTTGGGATGTAAGCGCTCACGATGCGCTCGTTCTCGGATCGGTTTTGATTTTCATCGGCGGTTGGGGAAAAAGTGCGATGTTCCCGCTCCATATTTGGCTTCCGAATGCGATGGAAGGTCCAACGCCGGTTTCGTCGATTATTCACTCGGCGACGATGGTCGTTGCAGGCGTTTACTTGGTCGCAAGACTTTTCCCATTCTTCTCGGCTTGCGAAGGCACTTTGGAAATCGTCGGAACAGTCGGCGCATTTACCGCGATTTTTGCAGCGGTTATCGCTTGCACACAACGCGACATTAAACGCATTCTCGCCTACTCCACTCTTTCGCAGCTCGGTTATATGATGTTCGGGCTCGGCGTTTCGGCAACGGCCGCAGCGAGCTTCCACGTTTTCAACCACGCCTTTTTCAAATGTATGCTCTTCCTTGTCGCAGGTTCCCTCATTCATCAAGTGGAAACGAATGACCTCGATAAAATGGGCGGACTGCGGAAAAAGATGCCGTTTACTTATGTGGCCGCTTTGATCGCTTGCCTTTCGATTTCAGGAATTCCTCCGTTCTCCGGATTTTTCTCGAAAGATGAAATTCTCTCGGGCGCATTAAATTCGGGGCATCCGGTCATTTTTGCCGTCGGATTTATCACGAGTGCGCTCACCGCATTCTACATGTTCCGCTTATTCTTCCTCGCCTTCCACGGAAAACCGCGGAGCGAAGATATCGCGCATGCTCACGAAGATTTCGCGATGACTCTTCCGATTGTTTGCTTAGCAGTTCCTTCTCTTGCAAGCGGATTTCTTTGCAAAGGTCTTTTTGAAAAATTCTTTGAATCGTCTGCAGAACCGATTGCTTCGGGCGCATTAACGCCTCTCGCCGCTTATGTTCCGTACTTGGCAACGGGCGCAGGAGTTCTCGGCATTTTAGTCGCGTGGATTTTATATGCAAGTCCCAAAGCGAATATTTCTCGCGCACTCGATTCGACGAATCGTTCTCTTCTTTATCGGACGATTTATCATAAATTTTACTTTGACGAAGGCTATTATGCGTTCACGCGGCAGTTTATTTTCCGCGGGGTGGCGGCAACCGCCAAAGCATTCGAAGATTATGTCATCGGCGGCCTCGTGAAAGCGGTGACGGCTCTTCTCCGTTTTGCAGGAGTTCTCGTCCGCGAAATGCAATCCGGTTACCTTTCTTTTTACATCGGCACTTTAATCGTCGGCGTCATTTTGTGGCGCTATCTCGGCGGACTTCCCATCTAAAGGTTTCGTATGATAAGCACAATCCTCTTTAATTCTATTTGGATTCTTCCGCTGATTGCGGTTCTTGTCTGCGCTCCCATTTCCCGCTCGCAAACAAAGACCATCAAACGGATTCATTTGACATTTGCGGGAATTGTTTTAGCGATTGCCGCTGGGCTCGTCTATTACACTTACACGCTGACGATGCCGCTCGGAATTCCTTCGGGCAATAAACCGTTTGTTCAATATCTGACGGATTTTGAATGGCTTCCGGCGATTCACGCCCATTATACGATGGCGACGGATGCTCTCGGCATTTTACTCGTCTTCTTAACCGCGGTAATTGTCTTCACCGGAATGCTCGCTAGCTGGAAAGTGGATCATCAACAAAAAGAATTCTTCGCGTTGATGCAACTTCTCGGCACCGCCGTTTACGGCGTCTTCATGAGCTTTGATTTGGTTCTCTTCTTCATCTTTTACGAGATGGAAGCGCTCTGCATGTATTTAATGATTGCGGGCTGGGGAACGGGCAACAAAGATTACGGCGGTAAGAAATTAACGCTCACTTTGGCGCTCGGCAGTGCGATGGTACTTTCGACTCTCTTCGGAATTTTCATCGAAAGCGGAGCGACGACGTGGAATATTCTTTCTCTCGCAGACGTTAAACTCCCGATGAGTTTCCAAATGTGGGCTTTCCCGATGCTCTTTATGGGATTCGCCGTTTCGGGTTCACTTTTCCCGTTCCATTTTTGGTCGCCCGATGGTCACGCTTCGGCGCCGACGGCAGTTTCGATGCTTGCCGCAGGTGTGATGATGAAAATGGGACCGTTTGCCTGCTTACGAGTCGCTATTTACTTAATGCCCGAAGCTGCAAAAATTTATTTGCCCTATATCGCTTTCCTCGTCATCTTTAATGTCGCCGTGGCGTGCTTTATCGCCATTCGGCACCGCGATCTCAAATACATTACCGCTTACAGTTCTATTTCACACTTAGGACTCATCTTCCTCGGACTTGCTGCGGCAACTCCGCTCGCCTTCCGCGGTGCTGCGCTTCAAATGCTTTCGCACGGATTTCTCACCGGACTTTTCTTTGCAAGCATCGGGATGATTTACGGCAGAACGCATACGCGGAATATTGACGAAATGGGCGGCTTAATGCGGATTATGCCATTCCTCGGCGTTGCCTTTACCATCGCCGGTTTTGCAGGCCTCGGGCTCCCAGGACTTTCGGGATTTGTTGCAGAAACTTCAATTTTCATCGGCAGCTTCCAAAGTCCTATTCCGCATGTGAAAATTGTAACGATTCTCGGAATCCTTTCGATTACTGCGACTGCGGTTTATATTTTGCAAACTGCAAACCGAATGCTTTCGGGCCCGGTGAAAGTGGAAAAATTCAAAACTCTCACCGACGCCGACTTTATCGAAAAGACGACTCTCGTCATCATTATGGCTTGCCTTTTCGGTATCGGTCTTTTCCCCGGTTGGATTTCGGAATTTCTCGATACAGCAATCGCTCCTATTTACGCCAATTTAATGAGGTAAAATCATGACGAATTTTATTTTACCCGATATTTTGCTTTTGATTTTTCCGTTTGCGGTAATCATTTTGCATTTTCTTTTCCCGAAAAAACACGAACTTCCCTTCCGTTTTTCGGCGGTCTTTTTCATCGGCATTTTTGTGCTTCTCAACTGCCTTTTGGTCGGTGGCGCGCAGACATTCCTCTCGAATTGGACGATTGATAGCTTTGGCATTTTAATGCGCGAAGTTTTGGTCTTGGGAACTCTTCTCGCAATTCTCTTTGCGAAAGATTACTTTGACCATCCCGCAGACGGAAAACCGCGTTTGCATCAATTCGCAGAATTTTCGGCGGCGATTGCTGCGGCAACTTTCGGCGGATTTATCGTCGTCTCGGCAAATGAACTCTTGACTCTTTTCCTCGGGCTTGAACTGGCAACTCTTCCGATGTATGCGCTCAGCGCTTGGAATAAAGCGGATCCGCAAGGCTCGGAAGCGGGAACGAAATACATTCTCATGGGAAGTGTTGCGACTGCATTCGAACTTTTCGGAATGAGTTATCTCTACGGTTTTTCGGGAAGTATGCATTTTAATGCCATCGCGGAAGCGGTTTCTGCAAGCCCGATGAATCCACTTCTTTGGATTTCGGCGCTTTTCCTCTTCTGCGGAATCGGATTTAAGTTGACGCTTTTCCCATTCCACACTTGGGCTCCCGATGTTTACGAAGGCGCTCCGACGCCGGTGACCGCAGCACTTGCTGTGACGAGTAAAACGGTCGCTATCGCATTTGTCGCCGTTCTCGTTTACGGTCCGCTTCAAGCCATTCACGCCGAATTGATTCCGTTCATTTCCATTCTCGCGGGCGTAACCATTTTCGCGGGTAACTTGGGCGCAATGAAGCAATCTAGACTGCGCCGCTTTATGGCTTACAGTTCTATTTCGCAAGCGGGTTACATCTTGGTCGCGCTCAATGGTCCCGAAGTCACCGCAAAAACCGCAGTCGTCTTCTACCTTTTCCTTTATGCGCTTTCGAATTATCTCGCATTCTTCGTCTTCGGAATCATCGGACAAAAACGCCCCGAATCTTTTCATTCTCTTTCGGGACTTGCAAAAGAATGTCCGAGTTTAGCGGTTGCGATTGCAGTTGCCGCATTCAGTTTAGCGGGAATTCCCCCACTCGCAGGATTCGTTGGAAAATTCTTCCTCTTTGAAAGTGCTGCTAGCGCGGGCACTTATTTCCTCGTCGCCTTTGCGTGCTTAAACAATGTCATCGCTCTCTACTACTACTTGCAACTGGTGAAGAGCGCGTGGGTCGATCCTGCCGACACGGCTTTAGCCCCGATTGAAATCAATCGTCGCCAAAAAGTCTGCATTATTCTTCTCACGGCGGGCGTTATTTTAGCGGGCGTTCTCCCCTTCCTCAGCAGCAACATTGCGATGGTAATGCGGAGTTAACCCTTCCGAGTCAATTCAAAAAGGCACCCGATTGGGCGCCTTTTTTATTGGGACTTTTCAAAAATTTAAGTGTTAATCGGCGGAAAAGGAAGTTCCAAATCAACGCTAATAGGACAATGATCCGAGCCTTGAACTTGGGGATAAATTTGCGCATCGGTAACGTTTTGCGCTAACGCCGAATCGACGAAAGCATAATCAATTCGCCAACCGATATTGCGTTCACGGGAATTTGCCCGATTAGACCACCACGAATACGCATCGGAAACATTCGGATGCAAAGTGCGGAAAGTATCTTCAAAACCGGCGGCGATATATTTATCAATCCAAGCGCGTTCAATCGGCAAAAAGCCGCTCACGTTTTCGTTTTCTTTCGGACGAGTGATGTCGAGTTCGGTATGGCAAGTATTGTAATCGCCGAGAGTTACCACATGACGTCCGCGCTTAAGCCATTCCAAGCTGTTGTCCAAAAAGGCATCGTAAAAGCGCAATTTATAATCGACGCGGTCTTCGCCTTGTCCACCGTTCGGAAAATAAATGGAATTTAAAACCCAATCGGGAAAGACGAGCTGCACAACGCGACCTTCTTCGTCAAATTCTTCGATGCCAAAACCGTATTCGACGGAGTCGGGTTCAATTTGACTTAAAATCGCAGTGCCGCTGTAGCCCTTTTTCTTTTGACAAGGATTCCAATAGCAGAAATATCCTTCGGGCGAGGCAATCGTCTCGGGAATTTGATCTTCTTCCGCACGAATTTCTTGTAAACAAAGAAGTTCAGGCTGCGTCGTCTTAAACCAATCGGCAAATCCTTTCTTTTCGGCAGAACGGATGCCGTTCACATTCCAACTATAAATGCGCATGCGCCAAAGATAGTTTTATTTGTTCGCTAAAAAGCTAAAATCTTCGCAAGAAAGGACTTCTAAGCGGTTTCCCATCGCTTGGTTGCGAGTCCGATCGCTGCCGTATTTTTCGGGAATGCGGAAGCAATATTCGTATTCGGTTCCGGCATCGGTCGGAATCGTGAGTTTGAACGCGCGGATGCGGTCTTCGCGCTTGTGACTTGTACCTTTATAGCCTTCGTGATATTCGTAACGGTTCTGAATTTTCTTTAAGCGAGCGTCTTGGTCAAAGCGCAAATCTTGAATGATTTGGCCGGAAAGTTCCACCGGGAAACTGCCTGGAATACGCAGTTCGGTTTTGCCGTTCGCTTGGACGATTTTCGCGTCTTTGGGATTGACTAAATAACGTTCTTTTGCAATGTTGCGGTAAGACTTAAAATGCACTGTGCGCACGCCGCAAAGTTCCCGCATATCCGGTTGTTCCACAAAGTCAATTTCACGGCAAGCGGGCGGCATATTTTCGGGCACTTCTAAGTTGCTGCCGTCAGAAGTTCCACCGCAAGCGGTAAAAAATGTCAAAAACGAGAAGGTAATTCCCAACGCAAATTTGAATCTCATAATGCTAATATAAATTTTACTTGTATAAAGCGCTTGCAAAAAAGAAAAGTTTTGCGTTTTTTGGCGATTATGTCATTGAAATCAGCGTTCCTACGACGACGAGAGAAAGCATTAAATTCAAAAAAAGCATTGTTCGGCGAAGAATTTTGGTGAACGATTCTTGCCAAGCGGGATCTTTGACTTCTTTGATTTCTTTAATCCCGAGAAGAACGCTTAAAAATCCGGTAATGACGAGCATCAACGCTCCCGGAAAATAGCCATCGTTCCACACTAAAATCGAGATGAATGCCCCGAGAATCATCGCGATTCCGCCGACGCAAACTTCAAAGCGAGCGAGTTTTTTTTGCATGAAAACCTCTTAAAGCGAGAATAAAGCGATGAGACTAATCCGCGGTTTCGATGATTTTAAGGGTCCATTTAATGGCCAACTAAAATTCAAATGATTCACCAATTTCGTGACGGATTTTGTCATCGCAAAGCGGACGCCGACGCCTGCGATATAAGTCAAATCGTCGGGCTCAAATTCGTGAACGGCAGAAGAAGTTTCGCCAGCTTTAAAGAATGCGGCAAAGACGGGCGCAACGGTTCCGATTTCAAAATGCGGAAAGAATCGTTCTTCAATTTGCCCGTAGAATCGCGCTTGTCCGGTGTAAAGATACGTCGGAAATCCGTAAAATTCTTGATTCGAAAGTCCGCCGAGAGAAAGTTGTTTTCCGAATGCGGCGCGTTTATAAGTATCCATGTAGCCGAGAAGTTGCGTTGAGAACCATTCATTGGAACGCCAAATATATTCTGCAGAAATGCGTTCGTAAATATCGCGGCGAGAATCGTCGGTGACATAAAAATAGGACCACGCCGAAAGCATTAAATGATGCATCCGCGAACCGAGTGCGAGATAAATTTTATAGTCAAATCGCCAATCGTTATCGGTGGCGCCGAGCGCTGTGAAATTCTTGGATGCGCCGATTTTTACGCTGTAACCTTTATCGACGTCTTCCGTCCATTTGGCGTGGCGGAAATTCGTCAAACGATCGTAGCGAATCCGCGAAAAGGTGAAGCTTAATCCAAAACGCGAATCGACCATATCGGGAATCCAATGTTTTACGTCGCTAGAATCGAGTGCGTAAGCGCGATTATCTTCTAAGAAAAGATAACGCGAAGTGTTTTTATACGAGCGTCCGAGACGATGATAGTCATAGCTTAAATTCAGATAAATTTTGAATTCTTCGCTTCCGAAAGAATGCCCGATGCGAAAACTTGTCGAATCTTCTTCGAGTCCGTTGACGCGGATGACGCGATTTCCATGTTTGCGATTGTAATTGGGCAATTCTTCTTTGACGGTATCGGCAACAGCAACGGAAACTTTTTTCGTCGGGAGCTTCCCCGTCCAATAATATTTCACATCTTGCTTGTCCATATATTCGGCAAATGTGTAAGCCCATTCATTTTTACTGCGAGAAAGGTATGGCTTATACATGGTGAAATAATTCGTGTAGCCATCAGTATTGTCCGAAACCGAAACTTCTAAGCGATTATTTCGGAAAAGGAAATTGCTGTTGTTATACAGAGCCATAAAGCGGTCGCGGAATTCATCGTGCGAATAATAAACGCCGATGGTTTGTCCAAATCCGAGGAAATTATTTTCCCAAATTCCGACGCCGTAATAAACAGGACCATCGCTCGGACGTTCTAAGGAAAGCGGCACCGTAAGCGTCCACGTATCGCTTGTCTTCACCCGCAAAATATTTTTTCCATCGGCAGAAATTTCACGGGTAATGTGTGCGTCAGCAATATACGCTTGGCTGCGCAAATTTTTTTCGCTTTCAATGAGTTCGTACAAATTCACTGTATCGCCGACATCGAACAGCACGAGCTTTCGCACGACCGATTCGCGGGTTTCGATGTGAATTGTATTTCCGATGTGATAAACTAAACTATCTGCCCACGTGTAAGCTTTTGAATCGTCAAATGCATCGCCCGGATAAACAGCGATAGAATCGACGCGGAAATATTCGAGCGAATCCGCAGTCGGCTGCACAAACATCGGCTCGGGCGTAACGGCTGCGGCATAGATTGCCAACGAAAGAATTGCAATTAAAATTTTCACGGAAGTTCAACCGCCATTCGGAAGACGGATTTCTTTCCCGTGTTGCTTCGTTCCGCGGCCGTTGCGCTGCGGACTTGAAGATTCTTTGCGGTGACGCCTGTTTGCGCTTGCAACGCTTTTAAAAGTTTTGCGTTGCGCTCTTCGGCGAGAGCGTTAATTTGGGCGATTAACGCTTCGTCTGACGGACGTTGCCACGAAGCTACAAACTGTTTGAACGCATCATCTTCTTCGGCTTCTAAAGCAGCTTTGCGTTCTACCGGCGTCAAATTTTCTTTGCCATTTGTCGCTTTGTAAAATGCAAGTTTTTCCATTTTAAGAGCGAAAGATTCCAACTGTTTTTTCGGATCAAAATTTTGCAAAATCGTCATCGAAGCGCCCGGTTTTTGCGCTAAAATTTCGGTCCATTTTTTCGCGATGCCATATTGTTCGCTCGTAAAATCGTTTGCGGCAACATCGATTTCAAATTCGCTTGGCGTCGATGAACCGAAGAGGAATTTCGCCGGAGAAAGTGCGACTTTAACAAGCAAATTTCTCACCGTTTGCCAAATGATTTTTCCGTATGAAAATTCCGGATCATTCAAATTTCCTTTGATCGGAATATCGAATTCAATTTTTCCATCTTTGTCTTTCAAAATGTAAAGCGCGACTTTCATCGGAACGCTGTATTCGGGTTTTGCGTTATCCGGTTTATCGCCGACGGTTAAATTGTAAATGTCGATATTGTGACGGCTATCGATTTCATTATTTTGAATGACATTGTCCGAAGCGAGACCTAACGAGCCCGCGACAAGCGGATAGCCTGTATAATGTTCCGAATATTTGGAGAAATCTTTCATGCTCACATTTTTCACATCGATGTTCGCTTGCAAAGAATTTAAATCCGACGGTTTAATTTTTGCAGAAACTTTGACCGAACCGCCGTGTGGCAGTGTGGCGCGGACGCGGACCGTTGTTTGCTTTTCAAAGGCGACGTTTGCAGCGTCGACAGAAATTCCCGAAACCGTATAAGAAAATCCGCCGGGAATTGTGTTGTCGTTGAGTGTAAACTTGGTATCCGAAAAGGAAAGTTGTTTGAGAAGCGCATCGAGAGGCTTTGCCGCTTCCGTTTTTTTCGGCTCCGCAGCCGGTGTCGCTTTTTCTGTTTTTGTCGAATCATCTTTCGCTTTGACTTGGAAATCTTGCGCGGCGTTCGAATCAGCGGGGGCCGCTTTTTTCGGCGTTAATAAGACTTGCAAATTGTTGGAATTTTTATTCATATCAAAGTGTGCGAACGCTCCGCGCACCAAGACAGAATCGATGACGAAACGATTTTCATTTAAATTGGCTTCGGCAATTCCTACGCCGATGTGATCCACACCGAGAGTTTTTCCCGAAGATTCTGTTAAGACGACATCATCGACGGAAACCGTTCCATTCACCGCCGAAGCGAGAACGTCATCCACATTTCCTGAAACCGAAATATCGACGCTCACTTTTCCCGAAAGATCTTGGAAATTCAGCGCGCTTTCTAAGTAAGGTTTGACGGCGCCGATTGCAAAATCCGAGAGTTTTACATTCAATGCAAAATTGCCTTTTTGCATATTGTAATCGGCAGAAACGCCTAACGAACCGCCGCTTGCAAATTCCAATTTGACGCCGGCAGAAGTATTCTTATTCGAGAAATAAACTTCGGGTACTTTTACTGAGAAATCTTTGATTTCAATATCGGAATTGACTGTCTGATCGACGTAAATGACGTTGCCCGAAAGAATGGCGATTTTTTTAATGGAAATGCCGAAAGGAAGCGCGTTCACTTGACTTGCGCCCGGAGCGGTCGCAGAATCCTGCGCAATTTTTGTCGAATCCATTTGTGAATTTGCTAACGAATCTACCGCCGAAGAATCCATCGCTGCGGCTTCTAAAGAATCCGTTTGCGATGAATCGCGCGCTGCTAAAAATTCTAGCATATCCGTGAAATTAAAAACTTCCCCATTTTGAATGACGCGGGCGTATGGCGAATCGATTTTAAGTTCCGAAAGGCAAATGTCGCCGACGAAAAGGCAGCTCGGATCGGCGTTTACGAAGAATTGATGAAAGGCGGCAAATCGGGTGACGTCGTCATTTTCGTAAAGCACAAAATCATCGATTGTCACCGTAAAGCGGAACGGATTAAAGGAAATATTTCCAATTTCCATTTTTCGCCCGATCAATTCTTTCGAATGCTCTTCGATATAACCGCGCGCAATTTTCGGTGCAAAAAAACATGCGGCGATAACGAGGAGAATTAAAACAGCGAGAATGATTCCGAGAATACGAAATGCTTTTTTCATATTGGAAACGATAGAAAATTATGCTACATTTGTTTTGGGACGACGGATGACCGCTCTTGCGAAAGCATGGGAGGAAAGTCCGGGCACCACAAGGCAGGATGCTGGATAACGTCCAGGCGCAGAAATGCGACGGATAGCGCAGCAGAAAATAAACCGCCTCTTCGGAGGTAAGGGTGAAATGGCGAGGTAAGAGCTCACCGCGGACCTGGCGACAGGGACGGCATGGCAAGCCCCATCCGGTGCAAGACCAAGCAGAATTCCGCTTTCTTCGGAAAGCCTGGGTAGCCTTTCCAGTTGGAGTTCGGGTAGGTTGCTTGAGGCCGCCAGTAATGGCGGATCCAGATAGATGGTCATCGCCGACTTCGGCCGGCACAAAACCCGGCTTATAGTCGTCCCAATTTTTTTACTTCAAAGCGTGAAACCGCAGAATTTTTATGAAACGTTTATTTGTCATCGCTACTGGAAACGCGGGAAAAATCCGCGACTTCGCTTTTATTTTGGGAACAGAACGCAACGAATTTAAAACTCTCAAAGACATCGGCTTTGATGGCGAAATTATCGAAAACGGCAATTCGTTTGAAGAAAATGCGAAAATCAAATCGCGAACAACGGCGGAATGGTTAGCGAAAAAAGGCATTGAAGCAACGGTTCTCGCAGACGATTCCGGCTTAGAAGTTTTTGCGCTTCACGGTGAACCGGGAATTTACAGCGCCCGCTACGCGGGCGTTCACGGCGACGATCAAGCTAACAATCAAAAATTACTTGCGAAGTTAAAAGACGTTTCCGATCGGAGCGCGCGGTATTTTTGTGCGCTCTCGTATCAAATCGTTTCGAAAAATGCTGAGGGAAAATTCGTCATCAGCGAGCCGCAAATTTTTGAAGGCGAATGCCGCGGACAAATTAACTTTGCTCCCGTCGGCGATAAAGGTTTTGGCTACGATCCGCTTTTTATTCCGAACGGAGAAACGCGGACATTTGCCGAAATGGAACTTGCCGAAAAGAAACCGATTAGTCATCGCGGCAATGCAATTCGCGCATTACATGCGCATCTGCGTGCTTAAACCGCCCCACTCTTTGGAATGTTCTTTTTCGTGCGCAATCGTCGCTTCAAAGTCGGCGAGAGGCGCACAATTTTTTTCCACATTGAGTTGCGTTTGATGTAAACGATTTAAGCATTCCATTTTATCGCGGTCACCGATTTTTGCCCGCTGAATGGAATCGTCTAAAACGCGAATGGATTCATCGTAAATTTTTGTAGGAACAGGAAACGGATGCCCATCTTTTCCGCCGTGGGCAAAGGAAAATCGAGCGGGATCCCGAAAACGCGAAGGCGTTCCGTGAATGACTTCGCTGACGAGTGTGAGCGATTGCAAAGTCCGCGGGCCAAGTCCAGGTGTGAGAAGTAAATTTTCAAAATTTTCGGGCGCAGATTCGTAAGCGGTTGCAAGCACAGCACCGAGACGTTTTAAATCAACATCGGCTTCGCGGACATCGTGATGCGATGGCATTGAACAATTTCGACTAGAATTGACCAAAATCGGTTCGGGAGTCGGGAGAAATAAATCGGTTTGCGCGGGCACAAGAATCGAAGAATTCGGCTTCACAATTTGTGCGATTTCGCGCATCATCCTACTCGGATTTTCTTTGGAAATTTCCAAAATAGAATGACGAGTTTTATCTGCATCTGTTGCGGTTAAATTCAAAATTTCGCCGCGGTTTTCGCCGATGACAGCCGTGTGCGGCTCTTCGACAAAGGAACGCAAATGCGACGAACACCAATGATAACGTCTCGCTGCCCGCGCGGACGCATTCATTCCCTGCTGCACTACCGCCCAATCGCCTTCATCCGTTACAATAAAATTGTGCTGATAAAGTTGAAAGCCGTCTTGAACTGCGGTATTATCGACTTTTGCGCAGAGACGACTCGCCCGCTCTAAATAATTGCCGTCAAGTCCAGTCGCATCGGCAACGCGTAAAAGTTCTGCGGGAGTTTCGCGAGAATATTTTCCGCGGCCACCGCAAACGCAAATGCCGAGTTCTTTTGCAATCGGATTGAGCCCGCGCTTGAGCGCATACATGACGCTTGTCGTAATGCCCGAAGAATGCCAATCCATTCCGAGAACCGCGCCAAAAGATTGAAACCAAAGCGGATCGCTTAAGCGGACGAGAAATTCTTTTTTTCCGTAATTTTCGACGATGCTTTCGGCGATGAGTTTTCCGAGATCGCGCATGCGATCAGCGAGCCACCGCGGAACCGTTCCCGTGTGCAAAGGCAAATCGGCAACGCCCGTACGCTTAGGCATTTTACCGCCGAATAATCATGAGAAAAGAACCGTGCGAATTGCTTTGCATTTCGACTGAGCCACCGCTCGCTAATTTTTGGAAAAAGATTCGCACAAATTTTCCCTGATCGGGAGATTCCAAAATGGCTTCAATTTCTTTTGAAGAAATTTTTGCAGAATTAGTCCACGTATCATTTAACCAATGCCAAATTTGCCAATTAAAAAGTCCGCGCGTGCTCGCGACAAATGCTTGCACCATCAAAGAATATTCGTATGCGTAAAAATCTTTGCGCCCTTGAATTTCGGCTTGTTTTTGGAGTTCCGGTAAATTTTTAAAATCGAAAATCGGCAAAAGCGCTTCGGCATCGGGCTTTAAATACGAAAATTGAATTTCATTTTCGCGGACGATGACTTGCAAATTCGAATCGTCAAAATGCACAAATTGTCCCGGAATTTTTTCTTGATAATCGCGGAAAACTTCTTTCGGATTTAATGGTTCTTGAATGTCCAAGGGAATTTTTTTCGTTGAAAGTTTTGCAATTTCAAAAACGGAAATTTTTTCGCCGTTTCCATTTTTTTCTAAAACGGCAAATAAAGATTTTCTTCCCTTGCCTTCGACAAACCAACCGTGTTCGATTGCAGAACGAATTTTTCCATTTTTATCGCAGACAATTTTTGCGATTTCTGGATCGAGAAGCGCATCGGCGTCCCATTCCATCCAAGAAGCGCCTCCGCTTATCGAATCGAGTTTTGCAAAGAGTTCCGCCGCTTGAAAACGCGTTGCTGATTCCAAGGACATCGGTTTTGCCGCAAACGAAAGAGTTGCCCAAAAAAGAATTAAAACAAATTTTTTCATCGAAATAAAAATAGAATTTCGCACTGCAAAAAAAATTCTGCGAGAGTTTTAAATTTGTTAATTTTTTGATGAAGTAGGAGTTTTTCATGAGCACAAATTCTGATTTTTCGCGATATCAAGAACTGCAAAAACAGTTAAAAGCAGCAAGCGATTCTTATTATAAAGACGGCGTTTCGCCGATGAGCGACCAAGATTTTGATTTTGGAATTAAAGAATTGGAAGCCTTGGAAACAGCGCATCCCGAATGGAAAAATTCCGATTCGTTGACCGCAATCGTCGGAAGCGATCTCACGAATGATTTTAAAAAAGTCGAACATCGCATTCCGATGCTTTCGATTTCGAATGCGTATAGTCAAGAAGAAGTGGCTGATTTTATTCGCCAAGCGCAGTCGATTGTGCCCGCTGCCAAAGAATGGATTTGCGAAAGAAAAATTGACGGCATCAGCATGTCGCTCACTTATCATCACGGCATTCTCGTTCGCGCAGCGACTCGCGGAAACGGCACTGTCGGCGATGACGTCACTGCAAACGTTAAAACGATTGCCGATATTCCGCACAAATTGCGCGGAGCACCCGAAGGCGATTTAGAAGTTCGCGGCGAAGTTTACATGGAATTTAAAACCTTCGAATTTTTGAATGATGAACTCGAAGCCCGCGGATTAAAAGGTTTTCAAAATCCGCGGAATACTGCAGCGGGAACACTCAAACTCAAAGATCCGAAAGAATGTGCGAAACGAAAATTGCGATTTTTAGCGTATCATATTCCCGAAGACATCGGCAACAAAAAACATTCCGATAATTTGAAATCGTTGGAATATTTTGGCTTTCAAACGAACGATCATTGGCTCGCTTATAGCGTCGAAGATATTATGCGAATTGCATCTCAAATTCTCGCTGGCCGCGATTCTCTCGCGTATCCAATCGACGGCATGGTCATCAAGCAAAATGATTTAACGTTACAACAAGAATTAGGAACGACTGCGAAAAGTCCGCGTTGGGCGCTTGCGTATAAATTCAAAGCGGAACGCGCTTACACGCCTGTGCGTTCAGTCGATTTTCAAGTCGGGCGCACGGGGCGCATTACACCGGTAGCCAATTTTGATCCGATTCGTTTAGCGGGCACAACGGTAAAGCGTGCGACTTTGCATAATTTCGATGAAATTGAACGGTTGGATTTGCGCGTCGGCGATACCGTCGGCGTAGAAAAAGGCGGCGACATTATTCCGAAAATTATCGAAGTCGATTTGACGAAACGCCCCGAAGGAACGCATCCGATTACTCCTCCCGAATGCTGTCCGGTCTGCGGAATGCCGTTAACGAAAAAAGAAGGCGAAGTCGATTTGCGCTGCGAAAATTTGCACTGCCCCGCGATGACGCAATGTCTTTTTGAACATTTCGTTTCCCGCGAAGCGATGAACATCGAAAATTTAGGACCTGCGTTAATCGCCGATTTATTAGAAACGAAAAAAATTTCTCGCCTTTCTGATTTGTATAAATTAACTCAAGACGATTTAATTTCTCTCGATCGCATAGCAGAAAAGAGCGCAAAAAATGTCATCGATGCAATTGAAAAAAGCAAAAACTTAAGTCTGGAAAATTTCTTATTTGCCATCGGAATCCGATTCGTCGGACGCACAAAAGCCCGCATTTTTGCAAAGCATTTCCGCACTCTTGAAGCGTTAGAAAATGCAACTCTCGAAGAACTCATCGAAATCCCCGATATCGGTGAACGCATCGCACAAAGCGTCTATGACTTTTTCCGCAGTCCCGATTACAAAGCCGAAGTCGACGCCCTTGTCGCCGCAGGAATTGCAACCGAATTCAAAGGCGAAATTAAAGATCACTTCGCCGGTGTCACTGCTGTTCTCACCGGAACTCTTCCGACTCTTGATCGGAATACCGCGCGAAAACTCATCGAAGATAACGGCGGAAAAGTTTCCGGCTCCGTGAGTAAAAAAACGACTTGGGTTTTAGCGGGCGAAGAAGCGGGCAGTAAACTTACCAAAGCAGAAGAATTAGGAATTCCTGTTCACGATGAAGATTGGCTTTTGAATGAATTGGGAATGAAAAATGGCGAAGAAAAAAACTAAATTTTCACTATGATTAGAAATTTTATTCCCGCAGATTTTAAATCGGATGACCCGAAACAGGTTACCGAATATTATGAAAAATTAGTTCGCGAAATCATTCCCGAAAATGCAAAAGCGCTTCGCGATTGGATTCTCAAATGGAATGAATTGACGACAGTTCTTTCCGAAGAAAGCGCGCATCGTTATGTGGCGATGACTTCGCATACTCAAGATGAATCGATTGCAAAAGCTTACATGGATTTTGTTGAAAATATCGATCCGATTTGCGAAGATTACAACAATAAACTCGAACGCAAAATGATTGCGCATCCGAATGTCACCGATTTAGAAAGTGAATTCGGCGTTTACTTCCGCGATGTCCGCACAAGCCTTGAACTTTTTAACAAAGAAAATATTCCGCTCTTTACGCAAGAATCGACAGAGATTCAAAGCTATCAGAAAATCACGAGCACGATGAGCGTCGAATATCACGGCGAAACGAAAACGCTGCAACAAATGGCGAAACTTCTCTCCGAGCCCGATCGGAACGTCCGCGAAGACGCTTGGCGAAAAATCGCTTCTCGCCGTTTGCAAGACAAAGAACGTTTGGACGAAGCATTTGATAAACTCTTCAAATTGCGTATTCAGATTTCGAAAAATTCTGGATTCTATAATTATCTCGATTACATTTTCAAAGCAAAATCTCGCTTTGATTATTCGCCAGAAAATTGCCAAACATTCCACGAAAGCATTGAAAAAATCGTCCTTCCCTACTTAGCGGATTTATACCGCGAAAAAGCAAAAACGATGAAGCTCGAACGCTTGCGTCCGTGGGATACCAATGTTGATGCGCTTTCGCGTCCGCCATTAAAACCTTTCCAAAATGGCGAAGAACTCATCGAAAAAGTCGGCACGATTTTTGATAAACTTTCGCCGCAAACGGGAGCGTGGTTCCGGACGATGCAAAAAGAACATCTCATCGATCCCGATAGCCGCATGGGCAAAGCTCCCGGAGGTTATCAAATCGGATTTGAAGAAAGCGGACGTCCGTTTATCTTCATGAATGCCGCCGGAACCGATGGCGATATTTACACTCTTCTCCACGAAAGTGGACATTCTTTCCAACAATTTAGCGTTGCCGATATTCCGCTTACCGCTTACCACGACATTCCCTCGGAATTCGCCGAAGTTTCGAGCATGAGCATGGAACTTATCGGCTCTACAGATCTTTCGCCGTTCTACCCGAACGAAGAAGATGCAAAGCGCAGCCGCGCAAGCGAACTCGAAGAAATTATTTGGCTTTTCCCGTGGGTCGCCTCCGTCGATTCCTTCCAACATTTGCTTTACACGCATCCGAATCATACCGCAGCCGACCGCAAAGAAATGTGGCTTTCGGTGATGGATCGTTATGATGCGGGAATTGATTACAGCGGATTCGAAGACGAACGCGCTTATCTATGGCAAAAGCAACTGCACATTTTTGAAGTGCCATTCTACTACATCGAATATGGCATCGCTCAATTAGGCGCCCTCCAAGTGTGGGAAAATTTCAAAAAGAATCCTGCGAAAGGTTTAAGCGATCTCTTTGCCGCCGAAGCTCTCGGTTCTAGCCGTCCTTTGCCAGAACTTTTTGCGCGCGCAGGCATCCGTTTTGACTTTTCTCCTGCGACGATTGAACCGCTTATGCGGGATTTAAGCGATGAACTCACCCGCTTGAAACGCTAAAATCGCGATTTTAAGCAAAAAAATTCAGAAAAATTTATTTTTTAAGGTGTTTTGTCTTGACGAAACGCCTTTTTTTTGTTAATTTTGGCGCACATCCTTGGAGGGATGGCCGAGTGGTTGAAGGCGCACGCTTGGAAAGCGTGTTTACTTAACTGTAACGAGGGTTCGAATCCCTCTCCCTCTTCTAAAACTTTACAAGGTGGCTTATGTCTAATCATCGCGTTTACCTTGACGATATCTACGCAAGCGAAGCCTGCAAAGGTTCTACATTCCGCGCAGTTGTCATGATGGCTCAAGAAGCTCGTTTCATCAATGAACAAGCTCGTCTCGGTTATATCAATCTGACGATGAAGCCGACGACCATTGCGATGGACAAGTTCAAAGATAACAAGCTCACGATTCTTTCGAAAGCCGAAGCGGAAAGCCGTCAAGCAGCGAAAAATGAATCGGCTAAAAATCATGAACATGCATCGAATAACGCGAGCAGCGTCGATTCTGCAAACGATGCATTCGGTGTCTAAGCCAAACGTTTAGCGTATTTGAAAAGGCGGCTCTACGGGGTCGCCTTTCTTTTTAAGAGGATTTTATGAGCCGCGATATTCTTGCAGAAATCATTGAAAAGCGAAGAGTGGACCTTGCTCGCCTTGGAACTTGCTTTGGATTTGAACGTCCAGAGCGCACTCGCCCGCTGCATCCTTTTATCGCAGCTCCCGGAACAATTCTCGAAGTGAAGCGTTCTTCGCCGTCAAAAGGAAATATCGCGATGGGATTAGACCCGAGCGAAACGGCGCGCACCTACGCAGAAGCCGGAACCTCTGCAATTTCCGTTTTAACCGAAAGCAATTATTTTCACGGTTCTCTCGCCGATTTGGTGAAAGTTGCCAACGCAGCTCCGAATTGTGCCATTTTGCGCAAAGATTTTTTGCTTATTCCCGAAGAAATTGATGTAGCGTATGATTTTGGCGCAGACGCCGTTCTGCTCATCGCCCGCATTCTTTCGGACGAAACCCTTTTGCAAATGGCAAAGCGCACTTGCAAACTGGGAATGACGCCGTTTGTCGAAGTTCGGACGGATGATGATTTGCGGAAACTCGCCCTCGTTCAGAAAAATGTGGAATGTGTCGCCGGGGTAAATGCTCGCGATCTTCGGAATTTTCATATCGATCCGCTGATTCCGGCTGCGTTCCGCGAAAAACTCGGTCCGCGCGCCGTCTTTGAAAGTGGCGTTCAAGTGCCCGCAGACGCTGCATTCGCCCGCAGACTCGGATTTACAGGCGTTTTAATCGGCGAAGCCGCTGCAAAAAATCAAAAATGCGCCAAGGATTTAGTGCACGCTTTTGTAAGCGCATCCCCCGATGGCTACGGTAAATTTTGGAAACGCATCGCCGAAAAGCGAGAACAAGTCTGCGAAAAATTCCCCGGAAAACCTCTTGTTAAAATTTGTGGCATTACCAATTCGGAAGACGCCATTCTCGCTGCAGAATCGGGCGCCGATCTTTTGGGTTTTGTTTTCTTTAGCAAAAGTCCGCGCAAAACAACTGCCGAAGAAGCGAAAAAAATCATCGCCGAAGTCAAAGCAAAATTTGCAGAAAATGCCCCGCTGTGCGTCGGCGTTCTCGCTGACCGCGGAAGCGAAGAAGAGTCCGCTGCGCTGAAACTTGCCCGCGAAGGCATTCTCGATGCGATCCAATTTCACGGCTGCGGAATCCCCGAGAATTTGCGCAATGCAAATTCTCTCGACTTTGGTTATTATGAAGCGCTTCGCGTCAAATCGAACGAAGATGTTTCGGCGCTCACCCAAAATTCTTGCCACAGTTTACCGCGAACTCTCATCGACGCCTATGTTCCGAATGAAATCGGCGGCACAGGAAAACGGATTGCGAGCGAACTCGTCGACTACGTCCGCAAAAATAATGCGCTTTGGATGGCGGGAGGCATTTCTCCGGAAAATGTTTCCGAAATCGTCACCCGTTTTTCACCCGAACTCATCGACCTTTCTAGCGCACTCGAAGAAGCTCCCGGGAAAAAGAGCGCCGAGAAAATGCGAAAATTCTTCGCCCAAGTCCGCGGATAAATGAAAAAAGCAACTCAACTGAGTTGCTTTTTAAGTGGAGGTGAGGAGAGTCGAACTCCTGTCCAAAACCACGTCCCCGTTCATTCCTACGTGCGTTCCCTTCGTATTTAAGATCTCGCCAGTTTTCACGCCCAAGAAGGTCGGCGCAAATTCCAGCCAGTTCTGTAAATTTCGGACCGCGCCCCAGAACATGACGCTTTCCTATCCCACATTGCGACTGGAGATCTCAAGCCCGTGGGAGGGGATCAAGTTCCAGCGTTGCTAAAAATTAAGCAGCGAGTGCGTATTCTTCGTTAGCACTTATTTTTTTCCGGCTTTTTTACGAGGCCAGCCAGACCCTCGGCACGCAACTCACGCTTCAGCGATCCTGTCGAAACCAGAGCACCCCCGAAACAGAGAAGACAGGTTAAATATAGTAAAAGTCAATCAAAGAATAAAGGGAAATTTTTATGTGCAACGCCCCGAAGGGGTGAGACGCAGCGAATAGCTGCGGCGAAGCAAACCAGAGCACCCCCGAAACAGCGCGGGCAATGAGGAATTTTATCTCCTGAGTTCCGGAGGGCAATCTTGCGTGCAAAATGTTATCTCCGGAGTCCCGATGGACAAATTTTGCAGAAATTAGAGATCTTCGTGCGAGAACGTCCCAAATTTACCGTTTTTAAAATTCACATTTTAACCGCGCCGAAGGCGCGATTATCTCAATTTCTCATTCGGGCCTGCTGCGGTTGCTGTGCAATTATTATTCGGGTTTGTATGGTGTGCTTTCTTCATAAACATACTCGGGTGCAATATCAATTTCTCCGTGATCCCAAGTTAGTACTCCGTGTTGAACTTCAAAAGCTTGAAAAACTTCTTGATTTTTTAATGGATTGAAAGCGTTGCCGGTGAGTTTTGCAGCATCAAAAAGTCGCATTTCACCTGTCGAGAATTTAACCAATAAAATTTTATCAGCAATAAATTTTGCTGCAACAACTTTTATCGAATCATTTTTTTCTCCGGCGAAGCAAATTCCGTTTACTTCATACATACTCACCTCATGGGTTTAATTTTTTCAAAATGATTTCCTTGAATCGCTTTATTCCAAGCAACATTCGTTTTTTCTTTATTCAAAAAAGCCAACTAGACAGAACTTTAAATTGTTTCGCAGGAATTGAGCCAGAAAGTAATTCACCATCTAAAGAAACTTCTGCCTCATGCTCTCCATAAAAAAACATGAACATGTGGTTGATTGTGCTGTTTATTATCGTGAAAATACATATAGATAATCATTCCTGCGAATCGACTTAGCTCAGGCATTTTTCCTCCATTCCTAATTTAAATATTTTAAAACAATCTATAAATTTTAGGCTTCAAAAAAATAGGAATAATTTCTCATAAAAAAAGCGGCTTTCGCCGCTCTTTCTTTTAGCCGAGTTTGTTTACAATCAAAGTCTTTGCTTCGAAGGTTTCGCGGTTGATCCATTTGACGAGAAGCGAAACTTTGTTGTCTTTATCGAGAGCGTTCCAGTAGGCGTCGCGGGTCTTTTCGGCGGTTTCGAAAATCGGCATCCACTGCGGAACGCCGGCGAAAGACGGAATCGGTGTGCCGTTGGTAACGTAAGTCGAAACAAAATGGCCGAGACCCGGAAGCGCTTTTTCGTAGCCGAAAGTTTCGCGGATGCAGCCCGCTTCTTCGGAATTTTCATCGGATTTTAAAATCGAAAGTTGATAGACATACGGCGCTGCGTTCTTGTAGGTAATTCCCGAAATGCGCGGCGTGAAATTCGGCGCGTCGTCTTCGTATTCGCGGGTAGCGAGAGCGCTTTCAAAAGTGCCGCCTAAACGAATGCCATCAAAAATGGTGTCGGTCTGATCGCCGTTCGTGATAATGTGCGCGTTATCGAGATGACGAGCGGGATAATAAATGATGAGATGCGGATCCGTGAGTTTGCTTTCGTCAAACGCTTTCGTTTTCACAAAGCCCGATTCTTCGGCAACGAAAATGCGATTGCGACTGTTTACGCTTCTGCCCATAATCCAGTAAACTTGTACGAAAGCTTTGCCATCGGGAGAGGTGCCGAGCACAATTCCGCGACCAGGATACGGATTCTTGGAAAGAGTTTGAAAGTTTTCTTCTGCCTTAGCTGAATAGCTCATCGGGAACCTCATAATGAAAAAATTTTCTTTGAATTTAGAAAAATTTTTGCGTTCGTTTTTACTTTGCGCCGGTGCTTTGCTTTAATGCTTTTTGAATCGCCGCTTCTAACGAAGATTCATACGGAACACCCGGCCAAATTTTTTGAATGTAATCGTTTTCGTCGAGTAAGATGAGAGTGGGAATCGACGAAATGCGATAGGTGCGATACAATTCTTGTGCCGCATCGCGGTAAAGCGGATAGGGCGATGGATGTTCGCGGTAAAAATTTTCGAGGACGCTTAAATCTTCGTTGGCGACGCCGATAATTTCAAGACCTTGACTTTGATATTTTTGATATAAACGGTCGAGAATCGGAAGTGTTTGACGACATGGTCCGCACCAAGTTGCCCAAAAATCGAGCAGTCTCGCTTTGGGTTTTGCTTGACTTTTTTCAGCGTTCTTGTAATAATTTTTGGGGAAGGCTTTGAATTTGCTTCCGATGGCCGAGCCTGTCATTTGCGAAACATCATCGGGGCGCTCCGAAAGTTTCACTTGAATATTTTTCGCTTTGCCGTTGCGGAAAACTTTTAAACGAACTTTGGTTCCCGTTTTCTTCCCCGCGACCTCTTGTTTTAAAACAGCGAGTTCCGTAATTTTTTTGCCGTTAATTTCGACGATAAAGTCGCCGGGCAAAACTTCTTTTGCATCCGCTTCGGGGAGAACGCTTTCCACTTTGATCGCATACTGATTTTGATACGTATCTTCGCGAAATCCAATGCCGAGCCACGGGACAGCGAAAGCCGAAATGTGGAGCGCAAACAGGACGAATGTAAAAAAGAAAAATCGCATGAAAACCTTCTTAGAAAAAGATTAGCGAAAGCGTTCCCGAAATCACCGTGCTTGCAGTCTTTGTCACATATTCTTCTTCGCGGCCAAGACTTTCTCCGATGAGATACGAGAGGCGAATTTTTCCTTGGAGCGCAAAATGCGCGTGCGGCCAAGGTTTCATATTGCGTCCGTAATCTACAAAAATTCGCGGAGCGGTAAACCAATCGCCTTCTTTCTTAAAATAGACGGCGGTTGCGCCGACATCTACAAAATCTTCTTCGCTAAAAAAATAACGGATGGCGCTCCCCGCTTCATAAACTTTTTCATTTAATCCGATGGAAATTTCGGGCGCAATGCCGAAGTCGTTTTGAAAACGATAAGCGGCAAGTCCCGAAAGAGAAAGGTCAAATTCGCTGAGATAGTATGCGATGGAAATTCCCCCGCCGAATGAAAATCCGCGGTCAATTTCTCGGGCGAGAGCTTCTTCTTCGGCAGCGTCATTTTCTAGAAAGAATCCGGCGTGCGCACAAACCGCAAAGAAGAGAATGAAGAAGAGTTTCCGCATTTTTTATTCGCGCTTTGCATTCGCTCTGCGAAGGGCTTTGAACAATTCTTTTCGCATTGCGTGAGCGGGCATCCAACGGAAAGCGCAAACGCTATAACATTCCACGGCATCGGCTCCGGCTTGCATTAAATCGAAAACTTTTTCACCGTGATCAATGCCACCGCAAGCGATAACGCTCAACTGCGGGAATCGCGATTTGACAAATTGCGTCATGCTGTAAGTGTTCAAATAAAGCGGACGTCCACTCAAGCCGCCTTTATCGCCATCAGCACGGAGAACTTTCAATTCATCGTATTTGGCAAACATCGGCAGTTCTCCCATTTTTTTTGTGGGGAATGTATTGCCGACGATGACGCCGTTTACGCCAGAGCGCACGAGAACTTCGACGGTAGCAAGCAATTGATTTTCCGAAAAGTCTGGGCTGAGTTTTGCGTAAACCGCTTTCCGAATCGATTGCGAATCACGATACTTCATGATTTCCGAAAAGAGATGTTCGATAAATTGCGTGTCCAAATCCAAACGGTTTTCGCCGGTGTTGGGACAGCTCGCATTGATTTCGATGTAATCGCCGACGGGATAAGCAATCGCAAAACTTTCGAGGACATCGGTGATTTTTTCTTTTTCAGAAGAAAGCCCCGGCGTTTCGGCGACCGAGATGCCGACGCTCATTCCGCTTTTATGAATGCTTGCGATTTGTGCGCTCACCCGTTTTGCGATGACTTCGACGCCATCGTTATTGAGTCCCATGCTGTTGTAAATCGCACGGTCTTCTTCTAAGAATCCAACGCGCGGACGATGCGTGTTTCCTTTGCGAAAATGTCTTGTCGCAGTTCCCACCGAAACACCGCCGAATCCGAGATTCGCGTAATCCGAGACGCGAAGCGCCGTTTTATTTGCTCCCGCCGCAAGAATAATGGGAGCGCTGAGAACGATTGGATTACTCTTATCGGGGAAAGTAATCGTCGTCTTGAGTTCGGGCGTAAAATCGGGCTTTCCGCTTAAAAAAGGAAGATACGGCGCAAAGCGCGCCACATGTTTCAAGGAATCGTGGCGAAATTCCGGCCATTTTTTGAAGACGCGGCGAATGAACGCCAAAAGTTTATCGCCTTTCAGTAAATTATAATCGTGGTTTTCACATTCGACTGTCATATTTGATTAAATTAACAAAAAAAACATCAAGGAAAAAATTGGTATCTGTATGAACGAAACTTTACCCGCCCGCATTCATGAAATGTTTCCGCGTTACGTTGCGGCTCTTGAAAATCTCATCCGCATTCCGTCGATCAGTTTCGACAACTTTGACCAAAATGAAGTGCACCGTTCTGCGCAAGCGGTGAAAAATCTTTTTGAAGAACACGGCTTTCAAAATGCGCAGCTTTTGCTTCCGCCGAGTGGACGTCCTTCGGTCTTTGCAGAAATTAAAACGAATCCGCACAAGCCGACGATTCTTTTGTATGCGCATCACGATGTGCAACCGACGATGCGCGAAGAATTGTGGCAGAGCGCTCCGTTTGCGCCCGAAGTCCGCGATGGCAGACTTTACGGCCGCGGCGCTGCCGACGATAAATCCGGAATTATTTTGCATTTGGCTGCGGTGACGCAAGCGCTTTCGATCGCGGGCAATCAAATGCCGAATATTAAAGTTTTAATCGAAGGCGAAGAAGAATGCGGCAGTTCTGGTTTTGGAGAACTTTTGAATAAGAACCGCGAACTTTTAAAATGCGATGCGGTGATTATCGCAGACCTTTCGAATTTCGCTGAAGGAACGCCGTCGATTACGACAACTCTCCGCGGAATGTCTGCGGTTTCTGTCATCGTGAAAGCGATGAAAACGCCTTTGCATTCGGGCTCTTGGTCGGGGCCGATTCCCGATCCGGTGCAAGCGCTTTGCAAAATGATTGCCTCTCTCACCGATGAAAAAGGAAACATTCTCATCGAGCATTTTTCCGATGGCATTATTCCGCCGACCGAAGAAGAATTGAAAAGTTACGAAGCGCTCGGTTATACCGAAGAAACTTTCCGCAAAGAAGCTGCCCTTTTGAATAAAACTGAAATTCTCGGTGGCAAGAAAGAAATTTTGACGACTCTTTGGCGGAAGCCTTCAATTGTTGTCACCGCCTTTGAAGCGGGCTCGCGGACACAAGCAGGAAATGTTTTGCAGAACGCTGCCTATGCCCGCATCGGCATTCGCCTTGCCCCTGGAATGGCCGCAGTTCCTTGCACCGAACTTTTGTGCAATCATTTAAAAAAGGAATGCCCCGCAGGTCTTGAAATTTCGCTTTTCCCCGAAGACGGCGCAAATCCATTTACCACCGATATTTCGCATCCGTATTTTGCCAAGATGAAAGAAGCGATGACGCGAGCCTACGGAAACGAAGCAAAATTTATCGGCTGCGGCGCATCGATTCCGGGCGCACAACTTTTCCGCGATAACTTTGGAGAAATTCCCATTCTCATGACGGGGCTCGAAGAT
Organism: Hallerella porci; assembly: GCF_003148885.1. NCBI lineage: Bacteria > Pseudomonadati > Fibrobacterota > Fibrobacteria > Fibrobacterales > Fibrobacteraceae > Hallerella > Hallerella porci. The sequence continues at coordinate 113,619 of NZ_QGHD01000003.1, forward strand.
CCGAAATGCAACGCGCACAGCGAAAATGAAAGTCTCGGACTCGCGGATTTTGAACGCGGCATTATCGCCGAAGCGCTCTTCTTGGAGGAACTTTCGAAATGAAACTCGTCGTTTTAACCGGAGCTGGAATCAGCGCCGAATCGGGACTCCGGACTTTCCGCGGGAACGATGGCCTTTGGGAAAATGAACCGATCGAAGCGGTGGCAACTCCCGAAGGTTACTTTCGCGATAAAAAACGGGTGAAGGATTTTTACAATAAATTGCGCGTTTCGTTGCCCAAGTTTCAGCCGAATGCGGCTCACATTGCGCTTGCAAAACTCGAAGAACGTTTAGGCGATGACTTTCTTCTCATCACGCAAAATGTCGACGATTTGCACGAACGCGCGGGCAGTAAACGCGTCCTTCACATGCACGGATATTTGAACGAACTTCGCTGCGAAAAAAATGAAGAGCACATTTTTCCGTTTACCGGCGAAGAAACGATGCAAACGAAATGTCCCATCTGCGGAGCGATGAGTCGCCCGCATATTGTTTGGTTCGGCGAAATTCCTCTGTTTATGGATACGATTGAACACGCACTTCAAACGACTGCAGAATTTGTTTACATTGGAACGAGCAGCGTCGTTTATCCCGCAGCAGGCTTTAAGCAAATCGCAAAACATTTCGGCGCTCACGTGACTTGCCTCAATTTAGAAGTGAATCCAAACGATCCGAATACCGACGAAAATATCCAAGGAAAAGCGACAGAAATTGTCCCGCGTTGGTGCGAAAATTTTGGAAAATAATCGAGGCAAACGATGGAAAAAATTAAAAAGACAAACGCCGCAAGACTTTTAGATCAAAAACACATCGCATACGAACTCATCCCGTATAAAGTTGATGAAAATGACCTCGGTGCAGAACATGTCGCAGCGACTCTCGGCGAACCGATTGAACGCGTTTTTAAAACGATTCTCGTTCACGGCGATAAAACGGGACATCTCATCGGCGTCGTCCCCGGCAATTTGGAAGTTTGCTTAAAAGGTCTCGCCAAGGCGAGCCGCAATAAAAGCGTTGAAACGGTTCCGCTCAAAGAACTTCTCCCGCTGACCGGTTACATCCGCGGCGGTTGCTCTCCCATCGGACTCAAAAAGCCGTTTCCGGTATTTCTCCACGAAACGGCAATGCAGTTTGATTTTATTTATGTGAGCGCAGGACAACGCGGTCTGCAAATAAAAATTTCACCGCAGGATTTAGTCGCTGCGGTGAATGCAACGGTTGCCGCCATCGCGGAACCGAAACCGACGATTTAGCAATTACCGCAACTTCCGCAGTTTTCGCCAGCGGCATTATTTAATCCAAGACGATTCAAAATTTCAAAATCGCCGCGGATTGTAGTGCCGCTTGTCGTTAACATATCGCCCGTAATTGTAGCGCTTGCGCCCGACACAAGAGCTTTTTCACCAAAGTCTTTCATGATTTTACGGCCAGCGGCCAAACGGATATTGGCTTCGGGGTTAATGTAACGGAAGAATGCAATCGTCCGCATTAAATCTTCGGCGGGGATTTGCTTTAAATGCGCCAAAGGGGAACCCGGAATTGGCATTAACGCATTGATGGGAATCGAGTGAATATTCAATTCGGCAAGGCTAATCGCCATATCCAAACGATCTTCCCAAGTTTCGCCCATTCCGATAATTCCGCCGGAGCAAACGCACAAACCTTCGGCTTGCGCCATTTTAATTTCGCGGATTTTATCCTCGTAAGTATGCGTCGTGCAAATATTCGGAAAATTCCGCTTACTCGTTTCGATGTTGTGATGATAACTCGTCACGCCCGCTTCATGTAAACGGTGCAACTGTTCTTTCGAAAGGAATCCCATACTTGCGCAAAGTCCGAGCTTCAGCGTTTTGTGCATTTCTTCGTAAGCTTCAATCGCTTTGTCAAATTCTTCGCCGGTGAGCGCTCGGCCCGCCGTGACGATAGCAAAACGGTTGACGCCCGCAGCCGCATTCTGTTTCGCTTCGGCGATAATGCGTTCTTTCGGCAAAAACGGATATTCTTCGCAGCCGGTTTTATTGTGAACAGACTGCGCACAATATTTGCAATTTTCGGGACAGCGTCCGCTGCGGCCGTTGATAATGGTACAAAGGTCGATGTGATTTTTACAGAAATGTTTTTGAATCCAGCCTGCGCCGGTTTCTAACTTTTCTAAATCACAAGTGAGAAAAAACGACAAGTCGTCGCCGCGTTGAATGCGATGACCATCGATAATTTTCTGAGCGAGTTCCAAAACATCTACATTCGCCATAGACTGTTTACCTCACGATTTTTTTCCTGGTAAGTCTTCTTTTTCAAAGGTCAATTTTTTCCCGTCGGCGTCGGCATCAATTTTAATCGTCGAGAAATCGGTGAATGTTCCGAGGAGAAGTCCTTCGGAAAGTTCATCTTCAACGAGAGTTTGAATGCTTCTGCGAAGCGGTCTTGCGCCGAGTGCGGGATCGTAACCGTGTTCGGCGATGACTTTTTTCGCGGCTTCGGTAAATTCGAGAAGAATGCCGCGTTCCGACAAATTCTTTTGCAAATAGCCCAAAAGAATATCCACAATGCGGATTAAATCTTCTTTGTTCAAACTGCGGAATACGATTTGATCATCGATGCGGTTCAAGAATTCGGGCGAGAACACTTTTTTCGCTTCTTCGTGAATCGTCGCTTCCATCCGTTCAAAATCATCGGATTCCGAAAGTTTCGTAAAGCCCATGCCTGCGCTATGCTTGACTTCGCGCGCGCCGACATTTGACGTCATAATGATAATCGTATTTTTGAAATTGATTTTGCGGCCAAAGCTATCGGTCAACTGCCCGTCATCTAAAATTTGGAGCAGAAGATTATACACATCGGGATGCGCTTTTTCAATTTCGTCGAGCAAGACAACCGAATACGGATGCTTGCGCACTTTTTCGGTCAGCTGTCCGCCGCCTTCTTCGTAGCCCACATATCCCGGAGGCGCTCCGATCAAACGGCTGATGCTATGCTTTTCCATGTATTCGCTCATGTCGATGCGAATCATCGAATCTTCAGCACCGAAAAGGCTGAGCGAAAGCACTTTTGCAAGTTCCGTTTTTCCAACGCCTGTCGGCCCGAGGAATAGGAAGCTTCCCATCGGGCGACGTGTATCGCGGATACCAGCCCGCGAACGCCGAATTGAACGCACTACCGCAGAAACGGCGCGGTCTTGTCCGATAATGCGTTCTTTAATTTCTTTATCCAAATTGATGAGCTTTTTCGTTTCTTCGCCCGCTAACCGCGAAATCGGAATGCCCGTCATTTTGCTTATCACATCGCGAATCACATCTTCATCGACGACTAAGCATTCGGTTTTCCGCTTTTCGAGCCAAGCATTTTTGAGATCTGTAATTTTCTTTTGTAAAGCATCCGCTTCGTCGCGGGCTTTTGCTGCATCTTCAAACTTTTCCGTCCGCAATGCGTCTTCTTTTTTCTGCACAGCTTCGGCAAGTTTCGTTTCCATATCGCGAAGTTCTGGTGGCACAGCCATACTCGCAAGGCGCGTGCGTGCGCCCGCTTCATCGATGACGTCTATAGCTTTATCCGGCAAGAATCTTTCGGAAAGATAACGATCGCCGAGGACAACGGCTGCGCGAATTGCTTCCGGCGTATATTTCACTTTGTGATGTTTTTCATAGCGATCCATCAAACCATTCAAGATGATAATCGAATCTTCAATTGTCGGCGGATTGATGAGAATCTTTTGGAAACGACGTTCTAGCGCTGCATCTTTTTCAATGTATTTGCGGAATTCGTCCACCGTCGTTGCGCCAATGCATTGCAATTCTCCGCGGGCAAGTGCCGGCTTAAAAATATTCGAAGCGTCCAAGCTTCCTTCCGAACCGCCTGCGCCGACAATCGTGTGCAATTCATCGATGAATAAAATCACCGCATTTTCGTTGCGCTGCAATTCCATGATGAGCGCTTTCAAGCGTTCTTCAAATTGGCCGCGGTATTTTGTGCCGGCGACCATCGCGGCGACATCCAATGTGATGACGCGTTTATTTTCCAAAATTTCAGGAATTTTCTTTTCGACGATTTTTTGCGCAAGCCCTTCAACGATGGCAGTTTTTCCGACGCCAGGTTCGCCGATTAAAACCGGATTATTTTTTTTGCGGCGGCAAAGCACTTGAATTAAACGTTCAATTTCTTCGCTGCGCCCGATAATCGGGTCGAGTTTTCCTTGCATCGCAAGCGCTGTCAAATCCCGTCCAAAATGATCGAGAATCGGCGTCTTCGATTTCGGTTCCATCCGACGATTTGCATTTCCCGAAGAATTGACATCCAATTTCTGCGGACGCGAATCATCTTTTACCGATTCAATAGCTTGGCGTAATGCATTATATTCGACGCCTGCTGCGGTAAGCGCTGCCGCGGCCTGCGATTCTGCGACTTTCAAAAGCGAAAGCAAAACGTGTTCTGTGCCGATGTAATTATCGTCTAATAATTGCGCTTCGACTGCGGCGGCTTGCAGCACACTTTTCGCATGATCCGAAAATGTCACTTGCGAACCGATTGTCATCATTCCGCCCGAAGACGAAATGGAGCGTTCCACATCTTGCGCAAGCGTATTCAAATCCACGCCCAATGTTTTGAGCGCAGCCGCTGCGACGCCCGCTCCTTCGCTTACAATGCCGAGCAAAAGATGTTCCGTTCCCACATGTTCTGAATTGAGCCGTTTTGCTTCATCGCGAGCAAATTGCAAAACTTTCTTCACACGATCTGTAAAACGTCCAGCCATTTATTCCCTCTCCTTTTCAAAAGGCACCACCACTCCGCCGTGCATGTGAACGCGACTCGTTGCAAATTCCGCCATGCGTTCATCGTGAGTCACCACGAGCAAAGTTTGCTTATAATCTTCGTGAATTTGTTGAAAAAGTTCATTCAGCATCCGCGCATTTTTTTCGTCCAAGCTTCCGCTCGGTTCATCGGCGAGGATGACATCGGGACGATTCATAAGCGCCCGCGCCACAGCAACTCGCTGCCGTTCGCCGCCCGAAAGTTCCTGCGGTAAATGTTTTAATCTTCCGGCAAGTCCCACTTTTTCGAGAAGACTTTCGGCGTATTCTCTTTGCTCCGAAAAATTGCCGAGCGGATTTAAAATGCGAGCGGGAATGCACACATTTTCGAGTGCGGTAAATTCCGAAAGCAAGTGATGAAATTGAAAAACAAATCCCACTTTCTTTGCGTGATATTCATCTTTTTCTTTCGCAGACATTTTGCTCAAATTCTTTCCTTCAAAAAGAATTTCGCCCGATGTCGGCGTATCGAGTGCGCCCACTAAATTTAAAAACGTGGACTTGCCCGATCCCGATGCTCCTGTGAGCACGCAGAATTCATTTTTCAAAAGCGAAAAATCAACGCCTTTTAAAATTTCCAAACGTTCACCGGTTTCGCTAAAAACGCGAGTCAGCGCTTTCGTCTCTAAAATTTTTTCTGCATTATTCATGACGAATCGCCCCCACCGGATCTAAAGTCGAAGCTTTCCACGCCGGAAGCAAAGTCGAAAGAGTGCAAAGCAAAATGCCGAGCACAAAGACGATAATCACATCGAGCGGATCGATGAGCACCGGAAAATACGGCAACACATACACATCGCCCGGAAGCTTGATAAAGTGATACGTCTGCTGCAAAGCGCAAAGAATCAGCCCTACAGTTCCGCCGAGAATTGTTCCGCCGACGCCGATGAAAGAACCCATCAGCATAAAGACTCGCATCACACCGCGGCGCGAAAGTCCCATGCTGCGGAGAATGCCGATTTCTTTTGTCTTGTCGGTGACGACCATAATGAGCGAACTGATAATATTAAATGCAGCGACTAAAATGATTAAGCAGATAATGGCTGCGACGATGAATTTTTCGTAATTCATCCATTTGAGCAATGTAATATTTTTCGTTTTCCAATCGATAAAATAATACGGATAACCGATGACGTCGCCAGCGCGCTCTGCGCTTTCATTCGCTTTCCATTGATCTTTCACGCGAAATTGAATTCCCGAAACTTCGTTTATGCGTAATCCTAAAAGTTTCTGCGCTTCGGGAATTCCAATGTATGCGATATTGCCATCGTATTCATACATTCCCGTTTCAAAAATTCCTGCGACAACGCAAGCCAAAATTTTCGGTCCACCCGAAGAAACGGCATCTGTACTTTGAAAAGTTTGAATGATGATTTTATCGCCTACGAGCACGCGCAAACGATTCGCAAGCGAAACGCCGAGAATTACTGCGGGGCGTCTTTCCCCCATCGCATCGGGAAGTGAATCAAGAGAATAATTTCCGCTCACAATATTTTCGGAAAGGTTCACCACCTTCGCCGAACGTTCTGCGTCAATTCCGTAAATGACAATGCCATCGTTGACTTTTTTGCTGCTAATTCCCACTTTATAAATCACAAAGGGAGCAGAAGCCACGACTTCGGAATCCTGCGCCATCACGACACCGGCGAGCGAATCGTAATTGAGAACAGGTTCACTTCGATACGCATACATTTCGAAATGCGCATCTTTGCCAATCATCTGAGCGGTGACTTCTTTTTCAAAACCGTTCACCGCCGACAGCGCAACGATCAGCGCAAAAACGCCGATGCTTACCCCGAGCATGCTAAAGATGCCGATAAGAGAAACAAATAAACTTTTTCTCTGCGCTCCGAGATAGCGCCACGCAATTAAAAATTCCAGTTTATTCATGCAAAAAATGCAGCCGGTGCAGAACCAAGTCTGCAACCGGCTTTGAAATTAGGTTTCCGGCTTCATCAACGGGAAGAGAATCACATCGCGGATGGTCTGCTGATTGGTCAAAAGCATCACCATACGGTCAATGCCAAATCCTACGCCACCCGTCGGCGGAAGTCCCGCTTCGACTGCGTCAATGAAGTTTTCGTCCATCGGATGAGTTTCGCCTTCGCCACCGCGACCGCGGCGCACTTGATCTTCCAAGAGTTCGCGCTGACGCACCGGATCATTCAATTCCGTATAAGCGTTGCCGAGTTCCCAACCATTTGCGTATGGTTCGAACTGTTCAATCAAATCCGGATTTTTGCGATGGCTCTTGCAAAGCGGCGTGCTTTCCTTCGGCATATCGATGATGAAAGTCGGCTGAATCAATTTCTTTTCCACAGTGAGTTCGAAAAGTTCGAGAATTCCGCGACCACGACTCCATTCGCCATCCATCTTGCCGCCGAGCTTATCGAGAGTCGCTTTCAATTCATCGTCAGACATCGCAGAAACATCGTAACCGCCGATTTGCTTAATCGCATCAAGCATCGGAATACGCGGCCACGGCGCCTTAAAATCAATTTCGGTTCCTTGATAATTGATTTTCGTCGAGCCCGTTGCAGCGATTGCGGCACGTTCGTAAATATTTTCAAAATGCACCATCATATCGTTGTAATCCGCATAAGCCTGATAAAATTCGAGGCCAGTAAATTCGGGGCTATGCGTCCGGTCCATGCCTTCGTTGCGGAAGTTTTTGCTGAATTCAAAAACGCGTTCCATACCGCCCACAATGCAACGCTTCAAATAAAGTTCTGGAGCGACGCGCAAATACAAAGTCATATCTGCAGCGTTATGATGCGTTGTAAACGGACGCGCATTTGCACCGCCGTAAATCGGTTGAAGAGTTGGCGTTTCCACTTCGATGAATTTATTTTCGAGCAAGTATTCGCGAATCGCTTGCAAAATGCGACTGCGTTTTAAGAAGACTTCGCGGACATCGTCGTTGAGCGCCATATCGATATAACGTTCACGGTAACGCGTATCCACATCTTTAAATTCGTTGAAGACTTTCTTGTTGCCGTTTTCGTCCACGATTTCTTTGGGCACGGGCAGCGGACGAATCGCCTTCGCGAGCATTACCACCTTATCGGCCTTCACCGAATATTCGCCCGTATGCGTTTCCATCATCGAGCCTTCGACACCGACGATATCGCCAAAGTCAATCATCTTCACAACTTCATAATCGGCTTCGCCCACCAAATCCTTTGCGCAGACAATTTGCAAACGACCATAGCGGTCCTTCAAATGCATAAAGCAAAGTTTACCCTTGCGATTGTAACGCACCACGCGTCCTGCAAACGCAATTTTTTCTTCGGATTTTAAGAGTTCTTCTTTCTTTTCACGGAGAAGTTCCGACGTATGCGTGCGGTTAAATTTATGCGGATAGGGATTCACTCCCATTTCCTTAAACTTCGAAAGCTTATCAAGGCGAGCCTTGTATTGGTCATTCATTTCTTGCATAGTAAGAATCCTGTTGAAATTTTACGGCACAAATGTAGAAATTTAACGCCTTTAAGAAGCAAATCCGAGACGCTGCGAATCGGTAAAAAGCGAAAAATTTTGCAAAAATGCAGAAAAATTTTCCTTCAATTCTATCTGAATAAGATTTTTCCGCTTCGGAAAATTTCAAATTCTTTGACCAAAAATGCGTTTCAAAAATTTTTTTGATAATTTTATTTTAATCTAACTTTTCAAGCCTAAATTAACTAAATTAGTTTCAACTAAAAAAGGAGACATTATACTTTCTATTTTCAAAACGAAAAATTCTTAAGCGCTTTGGCTGGTGCCGCTGCGGTTGCCATCGGAAAGAAAATCCTCAAATCCCCGAAGACCCGCGATCTTGCTGTCAAAGGCCTTGCGCAAGGGATGAAGCTTCACCACGAAGCCAAAGAAAATTTTCAAAACATGAAAGACGAAGCTTCGGACATTTGCAACGATGCCAAAGCAGAAGCTGGCTTAGATAAATAAAAAACTCAAAACCTCATTGTTTTCAATGAGGTTTGCGTTTCGCAATTCAAAGAAATATCGCGACGGCGATGTTTTAAGGTGTGCCAAAATGAAATTTCAAATTGTTTACGATAAACCCGGACGCTTGCGTGTGCGCGCCGGCGGATTTGCTTTTGATAAAAATAAAGAATGCGCCATTTTTATGGTACTTCGAAATTTTGAAGGCGTCACATCCGTTCAAGTTCACGCAGAAAACGGGGGCATTTTAATCACTTATCAAAATGACATTCGAAAAAAACTTTTGGAATTTTTAGAAAATTGCGATACGCGAAAATTAAAAGAGAACCTTTAGCCGTTCGCAAATCCGAAAAATCAACGGTCTTTGCGGGAACCGTCCTCGAAGAAGGTTCTCTCGTCATCAAAGTCCGCGAAATTTCATCGAATACAAAAATCAGCAAAATCATCGAGCTCATCGACAATTCCGAAAATTTAAAAGCCGGCATTCAAAGCCGCGCCGAATCTCTTGCCGATAGCATTGTTCCGTTCAGTTTCCTCGCCTTTGGACTCACCTTTGCCATCACGCGAAACATCACAAAAGCCGTCTCGGTTTTAATGGTCGATTATTCGTGCGCCATCAAATTATCAACGCCAATCGCCGTCATTTCCGCACTTCGCGAAGCTTCCGAGCACAACATGACCGTCAAAGGCGGAAAATATCTTGAAACTTTCGCCGACGCGGACACGATTGTATTTGACAAAACCGGAACATTAACCCAAGCAGAACCGCATCTCGAAAAAGTCATTCCCTTCGGCGATTACAGCGAAAATGAAGCGCTCAAAATCGCCGCTTGCTTGGAAGAACATTTCCCGCATAGCGTTGCCCGTGCGATTGTCAAAGGCGCAGAACTTCGCGGGCTCAAGCATTTAGAAGAACACGCCGAAGTGCATTACATTGTCGCACACGGGATCGCCACCAGTCTTCACGGCGAACGCGCAATCATCGGCAGCAAACATTTTGTCACCGAAGACGAACACGTATTCATTTCTCCCGAAGACGAAGCGATTCTCGAAAAAGAAACCGGCGCCTATTCTTGCATTTATTTAGCCATCGGCGGAAAACTCGCCGGCGTTCTTTGCATTAGCGATCCACCGCGTCCCGAAGCGAAATCGGTCATCGCCGACTTAAAAAATCTCGGTTTCCAAAACATCATCATGCTCACCGGCGACAGCTAAAAATCGGCTGAAAGAACTGCCGCCCTTTTAGGCATCGATGAATGTCGCGCTCAAGTTCTCCCCGAAGAAAAACACCGCGTCATCGAAGAACTCAAAGCCTCCGGAAAAAAAGTCGTCATGATTGGAGACGGCATCAACGATGCTCCAGCCCTCGCGACCGCAGACGTTTCCATCGCCATGAGCGACGCCTCAGACATCGCCAAAGAAACCGCTGACATCACTCTCTGTTCCGCCAATTTAGCCGAGCTCATCTTGCTTCGAAAATTGAGCGAAAAACTTTTCGAACGCATCCATTCCAATTACCGATTCATCGTAGGCTTCAACAGTTCCCTCCTCCTCAGCGGACTCGTTGGAATCCTTGCGCCCGGCACTTCCGCGCTCTTGCACAACGTTTCCACCATGGGAATTTGCGCTCGCAGCATGACGCCGCTTCTCCCCAAATAATTTTTTCTTTTGGGCATTCCCGCATACAGTGCGGTCGGGCTCCGGCGTTATCATTTTGAGCGGCATCGCCGCCCAAAATGTCCGTTCAGCTTTTGGCGCGCTTCGCGCGCCAAAATCCGAACCCATCCGGGCACGGATCCCTAATGCAAATTCAACCTTCATCAAAAACTTTTCAACTTCAAAAAATAATTCGCAGAAAATTCTTGAATGCAAAAGAAGAACTTTTTCAAAAATTTAAATCAATCTAACTAAGTTTCAAAGCAAAAACTTTTTCAAATTCGTAAAATGAATCGCAGAAAATTTAAGCGAACTCTAACAAACTTTCCAACAAAAAATTTTTCGATTTCAAAAAGCAAACCCAGAAAATTCTTGAATTATAAAAAAAAATTTTCCAAATTTTAAATTGACTCTAACAAAATTTCCAACCAAAGACATCCCCGTTTTCGAAAAAAGAATTGCAGAAAATTTTTTACTTTCTAAAAAAAATTTGAAAATTAAGCAAACTCAGAAAAAGTTTCCGAGAGAAAAAACGCCTCCGCAAAACAAACCGCAGAAAATTCTTGAATTCTAAAAAATTTTTCCCAAACTAAAAGGCATAAAAACTCTAACATTAAAATCTATTTCGCAAATTAAACGCAAAAAGCCGCGCTTCGCGCGGCTTTTCCTTTTTGCGCCCCGCAGGGGCGCCATTCTCTCAAAAATTGAACTTTTGCAATTATTTGCGGTTCATCTTGCAGCGTTTTTTCTGCAGTGGCGTCATCCCCGGCTGATCGCAAGGATCGCCCGCAGGAGCAGGCCGTGCCGCAGGAGCGGGCTTCGGTTGCTGACGCGCTTGAACAGCTTGTTGCTTCTGTTCACGCGGAGTCAACTTCTTTTGCTGTGCGGCTTGTTGTTCCGCTCTTCTTGCCGCTGCGATGGAATCATTGCGCGCTTTTACAGCGGCGCGTTTTTCTTCCTTCGTTTTTTGTGCAGCGAGAGCATTCGCCGCAGCGGTTTCTTTTGCCGCAGCGATAGAATCACGGCGAGCCTTTTCGGCATTGCGCTGTTTATCAATCGCTGCTTTGCGAGCCGCTTGAGCTTGCGCCTTGGATAACGGACGAGCAGAAGCTTGGAAAATCGCATCCGCATTTTCGGGATTTTTAAAGACGCTGCCTGGAGTTCCGCGCTTTTCTTGCGCATCTGCAAGCGATCCGGTTGCCCAAGAATCGTTTGCAATCGGCGGAAGAAGCGAAACCTTTAGGTCTTTAATTTTTGTCGGAAATTCATCGGCGCCATCTGAATAATAAATCATCACGTCGTAAATTCCCGCTTGATATTCCAAGCCATCCGAACCGCCGACCGGAGATTCGGCATACGCCACTTCGATATAAAGTTGGTCGTTATCCATACTGTTGAAAAGCAAGTCGATGTCGCCCTGCGGCGCTTTCACTTGACCTTCGGCGACAAATGCCCACGGAGCATAGCTCACCTGAATCTTAAAGTGATGATAACCGTGTTCGGCTTCATCGAGCTTCAAATAATCCGCATCGAAAGCCTGGAACGAGGGCTTAATCTGCGCAAAGGCAAAGACTGCGCAGAAAAGAACCAAAAACATCGACAGTTTCTTGAGCATGAATTCCTCCAAACCTTATTTGTTAAAGAACAACGTTTTTGCCGCTTCGAACATCGCATCCTTTTCGGATTCTTCACGGCATTCGGTGTAAATGCGCACTTTCGGTTCCGTTCCCGACGGACGAATTAACATCCAAGAATCATCTTCGAAGATAATCTTCACGCCGTCAACAGTTAAAAGTTCGCGAACTTTCTTTTCCTTGTTTCCGATTTTCACGCTTGATCCGACTTTTGCCTTGTCAGCAACCGCCATCACTTGAGCAGCGAGAGGCGCTCCGACGAGAGATTTATCAACTTCAAAACCAGCGCGGCTCGGATAGAATTTGCCGAATTCTTTGTACAAATCATCCAAGTATTCGCCGAGGTTTTTGCCGGTCGTCGCCATAATTTCGAGAGCGAGAAGAAGACCGAATTGAGCATCTTTTTCAAGGGTGTTGTTCAAGCCCGAGATGCCGTCCGATTCTTCAAATGCGATAAGACCCTTCGGATTTGCATTACGAGAAAGCCACGGGCGGAAATTCTTAAAGCCGACCGGAGTTTCCATCACTTGCACACCGAGTTTGTTCGCAATGACATTCACAAAGTTCGAAGTCGCGACAGATTTTGCTACAACGCCTTTTTCTTTGCGCCAAGTTACCATATAATGGAATGCGATTGCACCAAAACGGTTCATATCAATTTCACGTGTTCCATCGTAGAAGCGCACGCGGTCGCCATCCGGATCAAAAATGCAGCCGAGACGATACCAGCTCTTGCTCTGATCCAAAATGTTGCGCACACCTTCCAAGTTCTTCGAGCTCGGTTCCGGAGCGATGCCACCAAACAGCGGATCATCTTCCGTGCGAAGGCAAAGCAAGCACTGCGGATTTCCGAGAATGGCATTCGGACGTCCGCGAGTTGCACCGTGAACGTGATCGCAGACGAGAGTCAAACGACCTTCGTCTAAAAGCTTTTGAATGCGTGCAAATTGAATCGTTCCTTGCTTGTGCAAAAATTCATTGTAAATGGCAACGGAATCGATTTCCTTCAAAGCAACCGGTTCCAATTCTTCGCGCTTAAAGTCTTTCATCATTTCGTTCGAAAGACGAGTAATCACGCTCGTAATTTCCGGACCTGCAGGACCGCCATCTGCCGGATTAAATTTAATGCCCGCATAATTCGACGGGTTATGGCTCGGAGTCATATTGATCGAGCAAGCCGCCTTGAGCATTTCAATTGCCGCAGAAAATTCCGGCGTAGCCATTTCGCCGCCGTAATAAATTTTCTTCACGCCAGCTTTGGCAAAAATTTGAGCAACTGCTTTGCAGAATTCATCGCCCAAAAGACGGTTATCGTGACCGAGAACAATGCCGCGTTCTTGTAATTCTTCGAAGTTCGCAACTCCGAGAGCTTCAAAGAGAGCTGCATCCGCTTCCTTGTACATGCGAATAATTGCAGACGCAATGACTTCAACGGTGCGCAGCGTAAATTCTGTACCGATTTCGCCGCGGAATCCTGAAGTGCCGAAGCTCACCTTGCACGGTTCTACGCTAGCGAGGGCAATTTTTTTCACCTCATCGACGAGACCCATATCGGTTGCCGGTTTGAATTCGGGAGATTGAATTTTTTTCCAAAGTTGAGCAGCTGTTTCCATAGTTTTCCTATTGGATGAATTTGACGCTCTTAATTTAATAAATTTCGCCCGCGAAAGTTAGTTTTTTCATTTGTACTTTTCCAATTTCAAAAAACTGCGGGAAAATATCCATTGGATTCATTTTATCCATAAAAAAAGCCCCCGCACTTGACGGGAGCTTCTTTGTTTTTTCAACGCTTAAACTGCGGTTTCTTTGGACATCTGCTCGTAGTAAGCATAACGTGCATCGACTTCTTTCTGGAGGTCGTCTGCAAGTTTTGCGGCTACTTCCGGCTTCGTACGGGTCAAAGCCTTGTAGCGGTTTTCCGTGTAGATGTATTCCTTCACCGGAATTGTCGGCTTCTTCGAATCGAGAATCAGCGGAGCCTTGCCTTCGGCAACGAGTTCCGGATTGTAACGGAGAAGTGTCCAGTAGCCAGAATCCACCGCCATCTTCTGGTGAGCGAGCTGATTATTCAAATCGAAACCGTGGTTAATGCACGGGCAGTATGCGATAATGAGCGACGGACCATCGTGAGCTTCCGCTTCTTGGAAGACCTTCAAAGTCTGGGCGTCATTTGCACCGATTGCCACGCGACCGACGTAAACGTTCTTATAGCTCATCGCGATAAGACCCAAGTCCTTCTTGCCTGCACGCTTACCAGCAGCAGCAAAGAGGGCAACCGCACCGCGGTTCGTCGATTTCGAAGCTTGTCCACCCGTGTTCGAATAGACTTCGGTATCGAGGACGAGAATGTTCACATTTTCGCCTGTAGCCATCACGTGATCAAGTCCACCGTAGCCGATATCGTATGCCCAACCATCGCCACCGATGATCCAAACGGATTTCTTGACCAAGTAGTCAGCAAATTCGTCTGCGAGGCTCTTTGCATCGTCGCCATCAACCTTAGCGAGTTCTGCTTTCAACTTCGCAACATTTTCACGCTGCGCTTGAATGCCCGCTTCGTCCTTCTGTTCTTGAGTCTTCAAAGCGTTCACGAGATCTGCCGGAAGCTTATCCGCGAGAGAATCGAGAAGATCCACAGCTTGCTTTGCATGCTTAGACACGCCGAGACGCAAACCGAGACCGAATTCTGCGTTATCTTCGAAGAGGCTATTTGCCCATGCCGGACCGCGACCTTCCTTGTTCTTTGCCCACGGTGTGGTCGGGAGGTTACCGCCATAAATTGAAGAGCAGCCGGTAGCGTTCGCAATCACCATGCGATCGCCGAAGAGTTGGCTTACGAGACGCACGTATGCAGTTTCACCGCAACCTGCGCAAGAGCCAGAGAATTCAAAGAGCGGTTCGAGAAGCATCGCTTGCTTCACCAAGCTCTTATTAACCTTTGTGCGGTCAAATTCCGGGAGATCCACAAAGAAGTCCCAGCACTTGCCTTCTTGCACCTTAATCGGTTCTTGCGGAACCATATTGATTGCTTTCTTGGTTTCGTCGGTCTTATCCTTACCGATGCAAGCCTGCGTACAAACGCCGCAACCAGTACAGTCGTAGCTCGAAACGGAGATGGTAAACATCGGCTTCGTCGAACCGTCGAGCTTGTAACCCTTAGCAGCCGTAGCCTTAAAGCCTTCCGGAGCATTAGCGAGAGCCGATTCGTCGACAACCTTAATACGAATTGCTGCGTGCGGGCAAACCATTGCGCACTTGCCGCACTGAACGCAGACATCCGGATTCCAGCTCGGAATAGCGAGAGCGAGGTCGCGTTTTTCGTACTTGGTCGTACCGGTCGGGAAAACGCCGTCGACAGGCATCTTCGAAACCGGAAGCTTTTCGCCGTTGCCGCGGATAATTTCTGCGGTCACTTCGTTCACAAATTTCGGAGCGTTTCCGTGAATCGCTTCGCGGAATTCCTTCTTGCTCGTTACTTGTGCCGGAACCTTCACTTCGTGGAGGTTTGCAAGAGAAGCATCGATAGCGTCCCAGTTCTTCTGAACGACTTCCATGCCTTTCTTCGCGTATGTCTTTTCGGCATATTTCTTAATGTACTTGATTGCGGTTTCGGAATCGAGCACGTTGCCGAGTTTCGAGAAGAAGCAAGTCTGCATCACCGTGTTAATGCGGCGACCCATACCGGTCTTTGCAGCGACTGCATAAGCGTCGATTACATAAACCTTCAAATTCTTCTTGATAATTTCTTCTTGCACCGGACGCGGGAAAGTATCCCAAACGGTTTCTGCAGAGTGCGGAGTGTTCACGAGGAATGTTGCACCGTCTTTTGCATACTTCAACATATCGACCGATTCGAGATGCGGTGTATGGTGGCATGCGACGAAGTCCGCTTGATTTTCTTCAATCAAATACGGCGCATCGATAATGCTCTTACCAAAACGCAAGTGCGAAGTTGTCATCGAACCCGATTTCTTCGAGTCGTAAACGAAGTAACCTTGAGCGTAGTTATCAGTTTCGTTACCGATAATCTTAATCGAGTTCTTATTCGCACCCACGGTACCGTCGGAACCGAGACCGAAGAACATCGCTTGGAAGAAATCGCTTTCCAGTTTGAAGTTCGGATCGACAGTGAGGCTTGTATGGCAAACATCATCGTTAATGCCCACGGTAAAGCGGGATTTCGGAGATTCCTTGGCAAGTTCGTCATAAACAGCCTTGACCATCGCCGGAGTAAATTCCTTCGACGAAAGACCATAGCGGCCACCGATTACGGTCGGAAGAGCGATAGTGCCCTTCATTGCAGCGCCAGAAACAGCGGTAATCACATCTTCCAAAAGCGGTTCGCCTGCAGAACCCGGTTCCTTCGAACGGTCGAGAACTGCAATTTTCTTTGCGGTTTTCGGAAGAGCGTTAACGAGTTGTTCCATCGGGAACGGGCGGAACAAACGGATAATTGCAACGCCGACTTTTTCGCCTTTCTTATTCAAGTAAGCGACGGTATCTTTAATCGTTGATGCGGCAGAGCCCATCACCACGATCACGCGGTCAGCATCGGCTGCGCCCACATAATCGACCAAGTGATATTGACGACCGGTGAAGCTTGCAACCTTGTCCATATACTTTTGAACAATCGCCGGATAAGCTTCGTAGTATTTGTTCACCGTTTCGCGACCCTGGAAGTAAACGTCCGGGTTTTGTGCGGTACCGCGCATAGTCGGGCGATCCGGTGTGAGAGCGCGTTCGCGGCAAGCCTTCACATACTTGTCATCGATTACTTGACGAATCACGCCGTCATCGAGAGATTCGATTTTCATCACTTCGTGAGAAGTGCGGAAACCATCAAAGAAATGCATCGTCGGAATGCGGCCTTCGAGAGTCGAAGCATGCGCGACGAGAGCTAAATCTTGGCATTCCTGAACCGAAGAAGAGCAAAGCATCGCAAAGCCAGTCTGACGGCAAGCCATCACGTCAGAATGGTCGCCAAAAATAGAAAGACCCTGTGCGGCAAGCGAACGGGCGGTTACATGGAAAACGGTCGGGGTGAGTTCACCCGCGATTTTGTACATATTCGGAATCATCAAGAGAAGACCTTGAGATGCCGTAAAAGTGGTCGTCAATGCGCCAGCCTGAAGAGCACCGTGCACTGTACCAGCGGCACCGCCTTCGGACTGCATTTCAAACACGCGAGGAACCTGACCCCAAATATTCTTCTTGCCGGCAGCGCTCCAGTTGTCTGCGTGCTCGGCCATCGGACTAGACGGTGTAATCGGGTAGATAGCTGCAACTTCGCTTACTTGAAAAGCGACGTTCGCAGTTGCTTCGTTGCCGTCAACCGCAATCATCTTCTTTGCCATAGAAATCTCCAGAAATAAGTAAACATCTCAATACAAAACGGTTTTTCGAGATATTCGCCATCAAAATTATATAATTATCGGTTATAAAAAACGAAAAAAAGCAAAAAAATTGATAAAGAGCCCATTTTCCGTTCGACAAAAATTTAAAAACGACGACATTTTATGCAAAAATGGCATTTTGGCAGTTTCAGCAAAGTAAATTTCGTTGTTTTTACTTTCAAAATGTTAAAATTTTATTCAAAAGAAATTTTTCCGAGGCGATTACAACCTTTTTTATTCTCAAATTCTAATTTATAAAAGAAATTTTGGAGATTCTTATGAAAGATTTTGCAAAAGAATATCACGCGAAGCATCTCGGAAATTGCGCTATGTCGGTCGCAGCGGCTTGGTTAAATGCCCACGGCGGCGATCCTGCAGAAGTTGAAAAATTTAAAGCTTGCGGAGCGGGCCACGCTCCCGGCGGACTTTGTGGCGCATTATACGCCGCCATTCAATACAAACCCGAAAAAGAAGCCGAAATTATCCGCGAATTTAGTCGCGTTACCGGCGGAACTCTTTGCAAAGAAATTCGCCCGAATCCGAATATGACTTGCAACGACCGAGTCGGACTTGCCGCAGAAATTCTCGAAAATTTGCCGTGAGCTTTGACTTTCACGTTCATATTGCGCGACTCCCCCACGCTGAAGAACTTTCGCAAAAACTCATCGCCCGCGGTTACCAAGCGGTAATCGTCGCCTGCGAAAAGTGGGAATGGGATGCCGTTGAAAATTTGCTTTCGATTTGGAAAGAAAATGCGACACCGTGTTTCGGAATTCACCCGATGATCGCTTCTGCGGAAAAAGAAAATTTTCCCTTTTTGCTACAAAAACTAACAGCCCTTTTAGAAAAATATCCGCAGGCTTTTGTCGGCGAATGCGGACTAGATAAACGTTATCCGGGCTATAAACCGGGCGAAATTCAAGAAGAAATTTTCCAACGCCAAGCGGAACTCGCGCTGCATTTTCAAAGACCTTTAATGATTCATTCTGTCGGCGATACCCGCCGCATTTTAAAGATTCTTGAAAAATTAGGATTTGGCGAAAATTCCCCACCGATTATTTTGCATCGTTTTACTGGTGATGCAGAAATCGTTCAGCGTGCCTTAAAATTTAATGCGCTTTTTTCTCTTCATCGTGATTCTTTCCGCAAAACTTCAACTCGCGAAGCGCTTCCGCTCATTCCCGAAGAAAGAATCCGATTTGAAACGGACGCTTGCTAAGGGAAAAATGAAAAGCTTGGCGCCGACGGCGCAGAGGAAAACGCAAATTTCTAAAGCGGTAAATTTGAGAATTCCTCGTGCGAAGCGCAAACTTCTATTCGAGCGAAAATACAACAGAAGTGACGACGCGGACTTTTTTCATGTGCGGAGCTTTTTCGTCTTCGTTGTCGTCGATGCTAAAAACGCCCTGCACTGCGGAACGGATTTTACCAATTTTACTTTTCGAATCTTTTGCAAATTTTTCGGCAGCTTCGCGGGCATTTTTCGTCGCTTCTTCAATCATCTGCGGTTTAATCGTATTCAGTTTTGTAAATTCATAATGAATCATTCCTTCCTCCAAAACGATTCCCTGCATAGCGAGTTCACCGATTTCAGATTGGATTTTCTTGAATTTTTCCACTTGCGAAGACGAAATGGAAATTGTTGAACTGACGGTATAGCGATTTTCCGGTTTCTTGTTTAAATAAATATCCAAAAAATTATCGCTGACGCTCGGAGAATTCACATTGATATCTTCGCGTGGAATGCTGCGATCCACAAAAAATTTGACAATCTCAGAATCTTTTACGGCGACAGTTTTTAACATTGCAGGCAAATCATTGCCGAGTTCCGTAAAACGCACTCTCCAATTTGCTTTGTTTGCGGGCACAATTTTTTCAGCGAGTCCACGGACCGAAACGGATCTATCGCGGTCACAGGCTTTTTCCACAGCGCTATACAAAATACCGCCAAAAATAATTAACGCTGCCGACAAAATGAGAGATTCTAAAATACGATTTTTCACGAGATTTTCCTCCTTTTGATTACTGATTCTTTTTGCATAAAATAGAAAATAAATTAAAAAATGGCAACGTTTAAACGCTGCCATTTTTATACAATTTTTTGATCAATCTTCGACGATGCAAATTTTTGGAAGCGCGCGGAATTTTTCTGCGTGATCCAAACCGTAGCCGATAACGAAAACGTTTTCCACTTGAAAGCCGAGATAATTGACTTGGAAATCCACCTCGCGGCGGCTCGGTTTATCGAGAAGCGCACAAGTTCTCACCGAAGCGGGACCGAGTTTTTGAATTTCGGCAGAAAGATTTTTGAGGGTGTGCCCCGTGTCAAAAATATCATCGACGATGAGAACGTTTTTATTTTTCACATCAAGAGAATTTAATCCTTCGACAGAAAATGACGAACGTTCGGTGCCGTTTCCGTAGCTGCGCGCTTTGACAAATTGAATTTGCATCTCGGGAAAATTTAACGCCCGAGCGAGATCTGCGACAAAAATAAAGGCGCCCGTCAACGCCCCGACAAGGACATCGACGTGCCCGTCTGCAGAAATTTCTTTCGCCAATTCAGCGGTGCGCTTCTGCAAACATTCTTCGGAAATGAGAGTTTTTATTGCCATTTCAGTCTTACTTGTAAAGTAAATTGACGCCGCAGAAAATCGCACGCATATTCGCTTTGAGCGTATCGCTCGAAACGCCGCGACCTTCGACTTCTTTTTCGCCCGATTTCAACACAATGCGACTTAATCCGCGACCCGCCCACAATTTATCCTTTTCCGGAACGACGAGCTGACGATATTTGACGAGTTCCACCGGCATTCCGATTTCACGCATGAGCATAATCGCTGCTTCGATTGGACCTTCGGCGGTGACCGATTTTACAAGCGCTTCGCCGTCTTTTTTGAAATGGAAAATGAAGCGGTTTTCGTCTGGGATGACTTCGATATTGTTGAAAATCAAACGGCCGTTGACATTCACGAGTTGATCGCGGAAAACGTCCAAGACGCGTTCTGCAGAAAGTTCGCCTTCTTTTTCGCTAATCGATTTTAAAATCGGCTGCAATTCCGATGCTTCGGCGAGCGATAATTTATAACCGAATTTCGTGATGATTTCGTAAACCGCTGTGCGTCCGCTCTGACTTGTAAAGCTTAACGAATCGTTCTGATTTCGGCCGATCATCGCATAATCGATTGGACGATAAGCGCCTTTCTTCATGCCTTTGGTTTTGCTTGCGCCGTCTTGATGGATGCCGCTGCGGTGCACGATAGCTTCGGCGCCGATTAACGGAGCACGACTGTAAATGCTAATTCCCGACCACTGCGAAATGAGAATGGCGGTTTCGTAAATGCGTTCGAGATGCAAATCGACAGGAGTTCCTGAATTTGCGAGAGCGACGACGACTTCGTAAAGGTTCGTGTTGCCGCAGCGTTCGCCGAGTCCGTTTAACGAAACTTCTAACTGGGTTGCGCCCGCATAAAAACTTTCCACCGTTGCCGCAGTCGCCATGCCCAAGTCATTGTGACAATGTACCGAGATGGTGACGTTCTTCGGGAGCGCTTCGTAAACTTGTTTGATTTGGTTGACGTATAAGGCTGGACGATAACGTTCGACTGTATTCGGCAAATTGATTGTCGTAGCGCCCGCTTCGACGACGGCTTTCAATTCGTCGATGACGAAATCCATATTTTCAAGGCAATCGCCGAAATGTTCCACGCTAAATTCGACATCACCGCGGTCACCGACCAAAGACTTCGCCAATTTGACGCAAGAAACGGCACGTTCTTTCACTTGTTCCGGAGTCATGTGGAGCACATATTCCATCGAAAGCGGACTGCCCGCGAGGAAGGTGTGAATGCGCGGATGCGGTGCGTACTGTACCGCTTCCCAGCAGCGTTGAATATCGCTTGGAATGCAACGCGCAAGTCCCGAAACGACGATGCGCTTCGCTTCTTCATTCCCTTCTTCTGCCATTTTGTGGGTGAGCTGCGCCAATTCCTTGCACGATTCAAAATCCATTTCGGAAGATGCCGGGAATCCGACTTCTGCGCCTTGCACGCCGAGTTTTAAAAGTTGCAAATAAACATCTTTCTTCTGCGCATTATTCCACGGATTGGGTAACGCCTGATTGCCATCGCGTAATGTGACGTCGTAAATAAACGGTTTTCTTTCGTTCGATTCCATTTTGATTCTCCTTGCCCGTCATCGACAGCGCAAGCTTTTGAAATTTTCGTTCCAAAAATAACAAAGCCCGCATCGATGTGAAGCGGGCGTTTTTGAAATGAATAGCGTAAAACCTCGCTTCAACTGCGATTGCAAATTAGAAGTAGAAGGTTTAAGCTTTTTGTCATGCCTTGAATATAGAAAAAGAAGAATGAAAAAGCAAGAATATTTTGGAATTATAAATGCGACCAACCCGACGCTTTGACCGTTTCCATTTTTCCTTGCAAATTGAGCATTTCAACTCCTGAGCCTTCGAAAACTTTTCCAATCGCATAAGCGGGAACGCCGTTTTTGCGGAATGTTTCTTCGGAAATCGTCGAGGTAAAAAGCAAGCGATAATCTTCTCCACCGAAAAGCCAAAATTCCCGCGGATCGACTCCGTATTTTTTGCTCAAACGCAAAGCGCCTGGATGCACCGGAATTTTCGCTTCTTCAATTTGAATTTTTACACCCGACGAAAGCGCTAAATGATTGAGTTCCGAACTGAGTCCGTCCGAAAGGTCGATGCAGCCGCCCGAAACGCCGAGAGCGAGAAGTTTTTCGCCGCGATGTTCATCGATTACAGGCGCTAAATGTTCGCGGACGACATCGGTGATTTCTGCGTCTTGATTTTTCCCGTGGAGGAACGCCCAAAGTCCTGCGCCACTTGCGCCGATGGGACTTGACACATAAACGGTATCGCCGACTTTTGCACCGGATCTGCGGAGCGGTTCACCGGCTGCGCGCCCGAGCATTGTAATCGAAAAAAGTCCTTCATTTGACGAAACGATGTCGCCGCCGATGAGCGCAATTCCCCGCTTTTGAAATCCGTCGGAAAATGCTTTTGCAATGCGTTCGCGCAATTCTTTCGTCCAATTTTTATTCACACAAATGCCGAGAAGCGCCATCGTCGCTTTTCCGCCCATCGCCGAAATATCCGAAACATTCGAAACGATGCATTTTTCCACAGCGTCTTCGGGCGAAGACCAATCCAAACGGAAATGCGAATTTTCGGCGGACATATCTTTCGTTACAAGCCAACCGTCAAAGGCTGCGCAATCGTCGCCCGCACCGAACCAAACGCGTTTTTGCGGCGGAATTTCGTCCATCGCTAAATCGCCTTCCAAAATTTTCTGAATAAAATTGAATTCGCCGAGAGGAGGAAAATGAAATGAACTCATAAAATTTTTATTGATTAAGATTTAAAATGAAAAGTAATTTATTTAACGCTTTCGGAAGTGCATCGCGGAGCATTTCTGTCGATTCATCGTCCGGAGTAATTGATAACGATTGCTCCATCAAATCGCCCATCGCCGGCGGTAACGCGTGAAATATCGCGGCAATTTCTGCCTTCGAATAAGTGCGATGAGAAAGCGGTGGTTGATGCGCCGCTAAAATTTCTTGCGGATAAAATTTACACGGACGCCAAACTTCATTTTCTTTTTTATCGCGAGTTCCGCTTGCGCCGAAAAGCCGACAAATAAAAGCGCGTCCTAAATAAATGCTACAGTGGAACGGCGAATCTGGATTAAAAAAGGGGCAACGATTTTCTGCGGGAAAAGGAAATTTTTTCTGCAAAATTTTTTCAATCCATTCCGGTTTATTTTCGAAAATCCATGCCGCCATATAAAGCGCTTCACCTTCGAATAAATCGGGCTCAAAATGTTCGCAGCATTTTCCGCAGCCAGAAGGACAAGTTAATTTCGATTTTTCTAACCAAAGATTTTCTTCTTCTGCGATTCGCTTGTAAAACGAATCCATCTCGGAAAGAATTTCATATTCTTCGGTTCCGCGAAGTTTTTCTAAAACAGAATCAATTCCAGACATGATGAAAAGGAATTAAAACAAAAAAGCGCAGCATGCGCTGCGCGTTGTGAACTTACTGATTTTTTTCAATCGCAGCGACGAGAGTGCTTTTCGGAACTGCTCCGACAACATTTCCCACTTCCACGCCGTTTTTGAAAAATTTCATATTCGGAATATTCGTGATGCCAAAACGGACGCAAAGATTTTCGGCTTCGTCCACGTTGACTTTGGCGACGACGAGCTTTCCATCGTATTCTTGGGCGAGTTCTTCCATCACCGGACCCATCATTTGGCACGGTCTGCACCAAACAGCCCAGAAATCGACGAGAACAAGTTTACCCGAATTGATCACCTGATCAAAATCTTTTTCGGTTACATTCAGAACGGACATGTACAAACCTCTTTCAAATTTTCCTTAAAAATAACTATTTTTTTGCGTTGAGAGCGAATTCATGCCCTTTTATGCGATATTCATCACTTTTTGTTTTTTCCTTTCGCAGGCTTTTGCCGTCGAAGAGTTGAGCACAGCACGCAAAGGTGCCGAGTATCCTGAAATCGCCGAAAGAACTTACGACTTAGAAGGGCAAAAAGCCGAATGGATTTTGGGAACATCGATTTTGGGCAATCCCGATTTGGGTTATCGCTCTGCGGGAATTGGAAATCCTTCGCATCGTTTACCGTCAAAGCTCGCCGCCATTTTTACTTTCCCGCTCACCTACGATGAAACGCAACTTTCGATGAACGGCGAAAACGGCATTATGAAAGAAGATTACGCTCGCGGGATTCCCGTCGATACGCCGGTGACGAAAATTCTTTGGGAACGTTATGCGTTTAACGGCAACGCTTTCGGCTTGGACTTTCGCCGTTTACTTCTCGATAGTATTGAACTCGACATCGGCATCGCCAGTTATTCCAATGATAGTTCCAAAGTTTTCCGCTATCAAGATGTGACGCATCAACCGTTCTTCGCACTCGGGCGCGATTCTTCTGAAATTCCATTTAGCGGGCGCAACATCAAAATGAGCACGATGAATTTTAAGCCGTCGGTCGCGTGGTATTTTCCGAAGGGCGAAATCGTGGGAAGCATCAATTATTTGGTGGTAAAAAACGATGATATTCCGCCGTACGCTTACACTCTCGACAGCACCAATTATTCGAATGTGACTTATTTAGAAGATCCATTCCGCACCGAGCTGCGTTCGTTTACCTACGGCTTTCGCGCGGGATTTCGTCCGGTAAAAACCGCAGAAATTTACGCGGGAATTTACAGCGGGGAACACGAAATCGCTTACGATAGTTTAGTCGATTTGGTGAAAAGTCTACGCGATACCGTCGATGAAGATGGCGAAGCAATTCAAGACACAAACTGGTATGGCGTTACCGATAAATTGAAATATGAAACCGTGAATGGCGAAGGCGGAATCGCATTCAAGATGCCATTTAATCCGGCGTTTCGCATGGAATATGAATTTACCGAAGCGAATGATCGTTATAAACAAGACCGCGAACTTTATTACTTTGAATTGAGCGATAAACTTTCGGTTTTGGATTTCCGCGTGCAAGCGGGAGCCCTTCGCAATTCCAATATTTTTGATTCGGTCGAAGTTGCCAAAATGGCGTCCGCCACCGCGACAATTCATTTGCCGTATCACGTTAATCTCAAAGGAAATTTCCGACACGATACGCGCTTTCCCGATATCGATGAATTGAAAATTTTTAATCGCGGACGTTACGCAGTTCCCAACGAAAATTTACAGCCGGAAGAACGCACTCGGATGAGCGGAAATATCGAATGGAATCCGGGCGGAATTTTTTACAGCGTCGGTCTCCGCTACGAATACATCGATAGTCCGATTAAACAACGCTGGGTCACAAGCTCTGGCCTCGAAAGCATCGAAAGCGCTTATCAGTGGACGAATTTAAAAGATGCAGAAGCTCTCGATTGGTATATGGCAGCGGGAATTGCCCTCGGCAACTGGCAATTTTATTTAGAACGCGAACAGTCTTTGGCGATGCAAAATCGCCCGATTGACGTCACCAATCTTTATTACAAAGGCTACATTCGCTGGTCCGATAAATTCGTGAAAAATCGTTTAGGCGTAAGCGTCGCCTTTAATTTCACTTGGTTTGGAAACCGCTCCGATTTGCAGATAAACAAAGAGGATTCTCTCGAAATCGTCGAATTGCGCCATTATTTAGCGCTCAATTTCGAAGCCCGCATGCGCATTCTTTCGTTCTCCCTTTACTCGCGCATCGACAATTTAAACCACAGCCTTTACGAGCCCGCGACCGGCTACCGCCCCGAAGGCATTCGATTCCTCTACGGCATCACGTGGCAATTTGATAATTAGAATTAGTGGTCAGTGCGAATAATTCACAAATTAACCGTTTTAGAAATTTGGCGACTCCGACGCGCCAAATTCTACATTTACATCATTTATTTTTCGCCACATAAACGCCGTCCCATTTTTTGCCGTTTCCTTCGGGCGGGTTCATTTTATATTCAAAGCAACGGGCGATGAAAACTTCGGAAGGAGTGGGACGCGCACCGGGATCTTTCGATTGTAAATGCGGTTCCAAAAGTTTTGTTTCTTCGAAAACGGCAATCGCATCATCCCATTTTTCTGCGAAATAAAACGCTTGCGCTTTTTGCCAAAGAGTCGAAAGAAGAGTTAATGCACCCGCATCAGCGTCCGTTTTTTCGCCGAGAATTTCGTAAACTTGAACCGGTTCCGTTTTCCCAACGACGCGTAATTTATCGATCGGGCGCACCACAAATTCCCCGCGATAATCCGTTTTGTCTTCGGGATCATGCGTTCCCGTAAGCACTTCTTCGCTCACTAAAATGTAAACGCCATATTGCTTTCCAATGCTTTCTAATCGCGACGCTAAATTGACCGAATCCCCCATCATCGTATAATTTTTTCGCGTTTCCGAGCCCATATTGCCAACGACGATTTCGCCCGAATTGATGCCGATACGCGTGTGCATTTTGTAAACCGATTCTGGCCAAAAATCTTTTCCACTTTCCATTTCGGCTTTCCATTTTTCGCGGAGAAGTTTCTGCTTTTTCTGCATCGAGATGGCGCTTAAAATCGCATGACGTCGCTGATTTTGTAACGGAGTCGGCGCACCAAAAAATGCGATAATCGCATCACCTTCGTATTTATCAAGAGTTCCCTGATTTTCTTCCTTGATGATATTCGTCATCGCAGTCAAATAACTATTCAAAAGAACCACTAATTTTTCGGGATCACCGATTTGTTCCGAGAACGAAGAAAATCCTTGAATGTCTGTAAAATAAGCGGTGAGATATTTCTTTTCGCCACCGAGTTTCGGGAGCTCTTCGCGGTTTAACATCTGATCGATCAATTCATTCGAAACATATTGCTTAAACGATTTATCGAGAAAATTTTTATCGCGATTTTCAAAATAGAATCGCACCAAGAATGAACCAAAGAAAGCGAGAATGCATTCGATAATATAAGTGGCGCAGCCGATGTAATATCCGTTCGAAAAGAAATAATACGAGACGATAATGTTCAAAAATATTAAAACCAAAAGGAAAATAAGCGCGAGATATTGCGGTGCAAAAAGTCCGATGAGAATGGCGAAAATAGCAGCGATTGCGTAGAAAGCGGGATGCGGAAAATCCGCTTGTGTAAATTCATCGTTTAAGATATTATCGATGATCGTCGCATGCACAAGAACTGCGGGGAAATGGTCATCTTGCGGAACCGCATAAAAGTCAAACATCGCGGGCGCCGCACTCCCTAAAATGAAAATTTTTCCTTGATAAGTTTCGGGCGGAATGCGACCTTCAATTACATCGTAATACGAAAGATGCTGATAAGTTCTCTTTGTCTGCGGAATATTATAAGCGCTCTTATAGCGCAAAATAAAATCGCCGTCATTGTTAATCGGAATCCGTTTCCGTTTTCCTAAGCGAATTTCTTCACCCGGTTTTAATTCGTAAATCGTCGCCAAATCCAAAGCGAAAAGGTCGGTGAGCACATCGGGCGAAAGAATGGAATAATTCGAAACCCAGCGTTTTTTCTGCGGGCTAAAACGAAAATCGAGAGATGCCGAAAGCCAAATGCTTGCGCCGTTTTTGAGCGAATCAATTTCAGGTTGAAAAATCCGAATCACTTCATTATCGTAATCGGTGAGTTCTTCATCGCCGATTTCAAAATCGCCTTCGTCGGTTAAAATGGTCACGTTTCCTTCGTCATCTTTTTCGGCACGAATCTGCGGAGAAATTTCGATGAAATTTTCGGCGAGACTATCGTTTAACGGTTCGTATAAAAGCAAATTTTTCTTGGATAAAATTCCGCGGATCATCGGGAATGTAATCTGCGGATAAGTCGTGCGCAAAACGCCAAGAGAATCGCGGTAAATGGCAAACGGTTTTCCTAAGTCAATGTATTCGCCCTGTTGAATTCGAACAGAATCCGGATTCGTTTTGAAAAGATGCATAAGAGTTGCAAGCGAAAGCGCAGGATAAATTTTTTGCGTTTCGCCCGGATGAATTTCGGAATTCGGAAAACGATAAAGCAAACGCATTTTCCGAATCACGCCATCGACATCGGGAGTCGCATTGACGACGCCAAAATTTTCCGACGCGTGCGAAAGTTCGGGGAAGATATTATCGAGCAAATCTTTTTCTTCAATTTTTTCGGGAGCAGAAGATTGCGCCAGGGAAAATACCGGCTTCGCATCGATTTCTTCGGCACGATGAATTGTGCTGAGCGGCATCCACTGCGACTGATGTTTATAATCGCTTCGCACGCTAAATGTTCCGCAGATAATCACATTTCCATTTTCGCCGATGCTTCGCACCAAAATTGAATCGTAATCAAAAGACTGCCGAATTTTATCAAAGTCGTAGCGCCAATTTTTCGCGGGATAAAGAGCGCTCAAAACTTTTTCGGTGCGCACCGCATTGCGCGTTCCAAAATCCGCCGTTTTAAAAAGAATATCAAAGGCGATTGCCGCAGCGCCACCTTCTTCTAATTTTTCCACCGCTTTGGCGTGAGTTTCCCGCGTCCATTCATTATACGGACCATATTTTGAAAGCGCATTTTCATCGATGTCAACGATGAAAATATCATCGGAATGGAGCGACGCTTTATCGGATTCATGCTTCGAAAATCCGTCGTAAAAAATATATTCGGCGCGGGTTAAAATGCTACTCGGAATCAAGAGCAAAAGAAGGGTCATCACAATGCCGGTCAAAAGCCCGGCCAATGTGCGCTTAATTTTTTTCGGATGTTTGAATTTCACAAACGAAATGTAAAAAGTTTTCGTTTTTTTGTTCGGCGAGAATTGTTAAATTTAAAACCCAAATCAATCCGAGTTTGAATATGCTAACGATTCAAGAAAATGTCGACATGAAAGCGTTCACCACATTCCGCGCGGGCGGCGCAGCGCGCTATTTTGCAAAAGCGGAATCGGTAGAAGAAATTTTAGAAGCGAAATCATTCGCCCGTGAAAAAAAATTACCGCTCTTTTTTATCGGGCTCGGTTCGAATGTCGTCGTCTCGGACGCAGGATTTGAAGGTGTCATCGTAAAACTCGGCAAAGAATTTTCGCACTTTAAATTTGAAAAAGGAACTCTCGTTGCAAAAGCTTCGACTCCCCTTTCGATGATTGCGCGGATGAGCGCAACTCTCGGATTTTCGGGAATGCATTTGCTCGCGGGAATTCCAGGAACGGTCGGCGGCGCAGTCGTAATGAATGCGGGCGCTTACGGCGAAGAAATTTCGCAAACATTGCAAAGCGTAAAAATTCTCGACGACGATGAAACTGTCAAAACATTTTCACTCGCGGACTGTGAATTTTCCTATCGCCATTCGATTTTTCAAAATTCAAAAAAGATTATTCTCGAAGCGACATTTCAACTGACACCCGGAAATTCCTCAGAAATGATTCTTGCGCAAAAGAAAATTATGGAAGAACGCAAAGCGAAGCAACCGCTTGAATTTCCGAGCGCAGGTTCCGTGTTCAAACGTTCTCCCGCAGGATTTCCCGGCGCTCTAGTTGAAGCCGCTGGACTCAAAGGGAAAACTCTCGGCGGCGCACAAATTTCTTCGAAGCACGCCAATTTTATCGTCAACATCGGGAACGCAACCGCCCAAGAAATTTACGATTTGTCGGAACTCGCCAAAGAAAAAGTTTTTGAAAATAGCGGCGCTCTTCTCGAAAAAGAAATCATTTTCTTGGGAAAATTTTAATCGTATCTTTTCTCAAAACAAATGAGTATATTATTTACAATAAAACCACAAAGGAGAATCTATGGCAAATAAATACGCAGGCACGCAAACCGAAAAAAATTTACAAGCAGCTTTTGCTGGCGAATCGCAAGCGCGCAACAAATACACTTATTTTGCATCCAAAGCCAAGAAAGAAGGCTTTGAACAAATCGCAGAACTTTTCTTAAAAACCGCGGACAACGAAAAAGAACATGCAAAACTTTGGTTCAAAGAACTCGAAGGAATCGGCGAAACAAAAGACAATTTAAAAGCCGCCGCCGACGGTGAAAATTACGAATGGACCGATATGTATGAAGAATTTGCGAAGACCGCAGAAGCCGAAGGCTTTCAAGCGTTAGCAAAAAAATTCCGCATGGTCGCCGCCATCGAAAAACGTCACGAAGAACGTTACCGCGCATTATTAAAGAACATCGAAACCGCAGCAGTCTTCGAAAAAAGCGAAGTCAAAATTTGGGAATGCCGCAACTGCGGACACATTGTCATCGGCACAAAAGCTCCCACTGTTTGCCCCGTCTGCGCACATCCGCAATCGTTCTTCGAAATTTCTGCAGAAAATTATTAACGTCAAAAACGCTTAAATCATTCCATTTTTCGCACGGCTTCGCCGTGCGATTTTTAATTGATTCATTTTGAATAAAAAATCGCGCTAAATTTTTCGCAAATTATTTTTCGGATTCTTTAAAAATGCGGAAACGCTGCCACGGTTTTACGCGCACAAAAATGATAACGCCGATTGTTCCGCCAATAAAATCTGCGATAACATCGCCCGCAGAAACCGAACGCCCCGGCACAAAACTTTGATGAAATTCATCGAGAACGCCTGCGATAACGCAAAGAATGACGCAGATTACCGCATACAAGAACGGCTTCGTTTTCCAATGGAAATTGCTAAACCATAAAGCAAAAAATGTCCCGAGAAAAGCATAAGTCGCTCCATGAACAATTTTGTCATAAGGTTCGGTGAGCCAACTCATTCCTTCGCCATCGATTGACGACGTGCGGAAAAGCAACGCTAAAAGTAAAATCGCGGGAATATAGCGGAAGAGCGGATAACGTTCAAAAAGAAAATCCAATTTTTGCATAGGAAAAAATTAGAAATTTTCGTCGTGAGATTTCCCCGTTCGCCTCTCTCGGGAAATTGAATTTATTATATTGAAAACATCAACCATTCTTATTGGAGATGCATACATTATGCGTAAACGACTTTTGACTGAAGGCGCCAAAGAACTTTCTTACGAAATTCGAGAAATCGTCAAGAAGGCAAATCAGTTAAAGGCACTCGGATTGAAAATCTACTGGGAAAATATCGGCGACCCCATCGAAAAGCATTGCCAGGTTCCCGAATGGATCAAAGAAATCGTCGGCGAAATCGTCGAGGAAAATAAAAGTTACGGCTATTGCCCGTCCAAAGGGCTTCTCGCCACCCGCGAATTTCTGGCAAGCGAAACGAACAAGCTCGGCGGCGTCCAGATCACCGCTGACGACATCCTATTTTTCAATGGACTCGGGGACGCGATTTCCACCATCTACAGCCTCCTTTCCATGACGACCCGCATCATCGGGCCGTCCCCCGCCTACAGTACCCACAGTTCCGCCGAAGCCTCCCATGCGCATGCTTCCCCGCTGGTCTATCACCTGCGCCCGGAAAATCACTGGCTCCCGGACTTGGAAGAGCTCGAGAACAAAGTGAAATACAACCCGAGCATCGCGGGCATCCTGATTATTAATCCAGACAATCCGACGGGAATGGTTTACCCGATTGAGCATCTGGAAAAAATGGTCAAAATTGCAAAGGACTACCACCTCTGCATCATCTGCGACGAGATTTACAACAAAATCACCTACAACGGAGCCGTCGCCCATCCGCTTGCCACCTATATCGGCGACGTTCCGGGCATTTCGCTGAACGGCATTTCCAAGCAATATCCGTGGCCGGGTTCCCGCTGCGGCTGGGCGGAATATTACAACCGCGACAAGGATCCCGAATTTGACGCATTCTGCCGCGCGATTGACAATGCCAAGATGATCGAGGTCTGCTCCACAACCATTCCGCAGCTGACGATTCCCAAGGTTCTCGGCGATACGCGCTACAAAATCCACCGCGACGCGCTGAACGAAAAAATCGGACGGCGCAGCGCGCTCATCAACGAAATTCTCTCGGAAGTTCCCGAACTGTATTTCAACCCGACCTACGGCGCGTTCTACAACACGATCGTCTTCAAGCCGGGAGTTCTCAACGACAGGCAAACACTGCCCGTCGAAAATCCGGAAATCCGAAGCCTTGTCGAGAAGTGGACGGAAAACGTCTCCAGCCTGGATTACCGCTTCGTCTATTACCTGCTCGCCTCGACCGGAGTCTGCGTCGTTCCCATCAGCAGCTTCTGCAGCGAACTCCAGGGATTCCGCATCACGCTCCTCGAAGAAGACGAAGACGAACTGCGCCTCGTCTTTTCCAAAATCCGGGACGCCATCAAGGCTTACGTAAAAAGCGCATAACCGGTTTTAGCCAAAAGGTTTCTTTCGCAAAAAACAGTTTCGTCCCGAACACGGAGCTGTTTTTGTTTCTGCAAAATTCTTTTGCTGTAGTGAAATGTTTTTCGCTGGCGCGGTCCTTAAGCGACACGTGTAAAAGACAAGTACGGAGTGAACTAGGGCAGGAATAACGGAATAAAGCGAAATTTGCTACAGCGAAACGCCTTGGAATTTTATGAAGATATTTGCATTTTTTTGGGGGGAATTTACCATTTCTTGACGCAATTATGACATTTTTCTATTATTATATAAATAACAAAATCTCAAAAAAGAATTTGGAGATTATTTAATGAATTCTTTGTTTTTTTTGCCATATTCATTTCTCTTTCCGCCGCTTGGGGCGGCGATTTTGCAGATGCAAAAGCGAAATACAAAGATTCTCCCCAAAAAAAGAATTCCGAAATAATATGGTTGGAACCGCACGACCCTACTTATCTCCCTTATGACGTTTGCAGCGATCCCAATTCAATAACCGCGACAAAAATGGAAGAAAAGGTCGATTCCTATTGGGACGACGCCGATGGCTTATGGGAAACCGTAACCCAGGATCACGGATATTGCCTGTTCAGCATCATAAAAATTTCTTACGACGTGACATGCCTCAACAAGCTTCGCTATCCCGGAGTGAAATACTTTTTCTCGGGCAAAAAATGCCTAAAATCCGGTTGGACCCATGGAAATTTTTCATCAGAAGAAAAAGACTTTCTCAAAAACGTCCATGATTGGCGCGAAATTTCTTTGGACAGTTAAAAAACGGACGGATCCATCGCCAGCATAAGAACCAGCTTCAACACTTGGAACTTCAAGCAGAAATTTGACAAGGAAAATCTAAAGGAACACTGAAAAGAGCAGCGCGTCGCATTCCCCGAATGGAAATATGTCGGGGAACCGGGAAAAAAGTTAGCGCGGCCTGTGGTCTTCGTTCACGGTTTAGACAGTGATTTTGAAGTCTGGGGCGTCGAATCGACATCGAATCTAAAAGGGAGCGAAAAGAAAAATTCTGTAGAATTTCAGCAGGGACTTGTCAAAAAATACGAGCGAGGCTCAGCGCCTGATATTTTAGCTAGAGCCCAAAACATCGACAATACCGAAGCCAACATCAACCACAACGGAATCTATTTTTTCCAAGCTCCGGGAGACATCAGGAACGGCGAATGGGATGAGGCACTGCCTTTTTGGGACAACGGAAATGAAACAAATTCTCAATCCCGAAAACTCTACAAATTCTTGGGGGAAGTTCTAGACGATTTTTGTTCAGGGACGCCGATCGATTGGAAGCAAACCCCCGAACTCACCGTTGACATCGTCGCCCACAGCCAAGGCGGTCTCGTCGTCCGAGAAATGTTGAGAGGGCTTCGCGCGGACAAAGGCACCAACGGTTCCGCCAGTTCCGTTCGGGATGCCGTGAAAATCCTCCACGAAAAATATCCGAATTACGCCGTCGATGGAGAAATGCAGGCAAGTGTCGCGTTGAACAAGGAGCTTCGCGACAACAAGTATCCGTTCAACACGCTGAAAGGCAAGGACGTGAACACTCTCATTTTCCCGTGCCTTTCTTCGGCAAACATCACTTGCAAAATGCTCTTGGAAATGGGAGTTGGCGAATCCATTGGGCCCGTTCAGATGGGACTCAAAAAGCCCGTGCACTTTACCGATGCCGACGCTTCCGTCCACGACATTTTCAATTTGACCGTCGCAGCCGTTATCGATGCGATTGTGCAAGAAAAGAAGGACGCCGCAAAATAATTTTGCAATTTCTCCTTGGAAAAGAACCGTCCGCTAGGGCGGTTCTTTTTTTGCCGTCGAAAATACCCAATCGCCAAAAACAAAAAGCGCAGGGCTTACGCCCTGCGCTTTCGAAAGTCCCGGAGGCAACGGACGAATTTGCCATTTGCCTTGCTGTTCGTGTTCACGTTCAGCGCCTCGTTGCGAAAGTTCAAGTTCCGTTTCGACGCCGTACCGGCAGCGGACTCGGAAGAACTCCACCAATTGCCGTTACGACCGATAAGGGTGAACTTTCCAACAGCGACAACTCTGGGGTTCCCTTAAACAGAGCCAAGGAAACCCCGATAATGATAATAAGAGAGTGCTTTCGTATACAATCACAAAGCGCAATCTCAAATCGGTTTTTATGCTGAAGCCGGTTTCCCGGAATCAGCGTGTCACCGGACTTTTGAAGAGCCGTCTGATACGAGCTTCATTGCTGTTTTCCGTTGATGGCTAACAACACAGATTCCACGTTTGCTATGAAGAACATAAGCGTTGACAACCAAACGAAAGCACAGAAGCACGACCAAGCGGACGGGCTTGCAATCACAGCCAACACAACGAACTGACCGATATAAAATAAGTTCAGAATGAAAACTACAAGCGCCCAAATGATGAAAAGAATTGAAACGATGGTTCTCACGATTACCTCATCGGTTGAATTGTGTTATTCGGAGTTTCGGTGGTTCTGTCAAATAAACGGTGACATTTAGTTTTTGTTAGCTAAAAAAAGAGCTTTGAAATTTCAAAATTGAAGAAGCGAAAAGCAAAATCAAAGCGATGTTTTTTCAACTCGATTTT